>CBIMFG010000535.1:0-4431 GCA_966243125.1 uncultured Niastella sp. | reverse complement strand
TACCTACAGGCCCCCAGATATCAACGCCTAAATGTAACCGGCGCGGCTCTTCGTTGGGTTGTTTCCCATCAAAAACATTACTTATGCTGTAAATAGTTCTGTGTTCATTATAACCACCTATGCCATACCGGGAGTTGGAGGTTTGCAATTTTTGCAAAACATACTTACTGAAAATATGTTCATCACCAAGGATCTCAGGTGTGAGTTCGGTGTTCTGTTGAGTAAAATTCATGGGAAGTAACTGATCTTTTCCCGGCACAAAATCCACAACCCGGTGAAATGTATATTGGTATTTGCGGATGATATTTACAAATGTAGCTGCGGTCAAGGTTGATGAATTATAATACGCTAATAATCAGGTTGCTGTTAAAACAATTAAAATTCAGGCAGGGCCTGTTTGCTAATATACAACATCTCCTTAATAATCAATTAGTAGTAACCTATGCAATACAAACATCTATTTAGTTTCGCCAACTTTTCAACACAAATTATAAAATGGCATAATTTCTGACTACCTAACTATATTAAAACAATGAAGGGTATGAACACGTGGACGATTATATTTTATTTGATACTGGCGGTCTCGATTATATCATATACCATTCTGATGAATTACAAAAAAGACCGGAATGAGTTTATGGAAACCGGCGACCAGGAGGATGCAAAAAAAGGAAAATAATTTTACGCTTATTCTTTGAAAATTACTAATTCCTCCTGTGGTAATAATTCGCTGTAATTGACCTCAATCGTATTGAGCAATCTTTCTTCCAGCATAACTGCCATTGTTTCAAAGTACAATACTACATGCTCACGAACATTTCGTTTAAGCCATCTAAAGCCGCCGGGTAACCGGTTTAACACTTCACGATCTTCGAGGTATTCTACATTATGAATATCCGTAGGCGTGAGTCCCAGATCCTGCAGCTTTTTTAATAACAAATTAATTGGTGCATCACTAACCGAACAGGTTTCCTGAGCTAACTCAGTCCACTCACCAATACCGGTATGAGCATAGGTTACAATCTCTTCTTTTGTTAAAGAAGTGGTTGCCTGTAATAAATGTCCGCAATTACAGGCGCCATGATGTCCCCAGGCATAATAATTGCCATTTACCAGGCCGGCGGCCGCTTTTCGCAGGCCTTCTATTAACGCCAGAGTTGGATGTGCCATATTGCTAATTTCCTAAATAAAACAGCCGGAAAAAAGATTAGTTTAAACGACAAGCAGGAATTCCTGAATAGGTTTAAAATCAGCTTACAGGCAATTTCCAGTAAAATCGTTAAATGACAATTCAGGCGAAATATTACCCGATGCGGGGGCGTTTTAAACTTTTATAAGCAAAATCAATTGCCTTGAAAACACGTATTGAACTGCTATTGGGCCTGCTGTTTTGTAGTTTCCTTTCTATTGCAACCAGGGCTCAAACCATTACGGGCGCCTGGAAAGGCAAGATCGGTTCAGCCCACACCGAATTAAAACTCATAAAAAAAGGCGATAGCCTGTTGGGCACCTCCTATTACTATACTTCACACAGCAATTACGTTCGCTCTGCAGTGAAAGGGTATTTTGATCCCAATGATAACAGCGTGGTTTGGTGGGATGATGAAATGCTCGAAGACCGGCTGTCGGGTAAAAAAGAAGCGATGTTGTCGGTTGCTGATTTTAACTGTCCGGGTGAAAAAACCATGCTGCTGGATGGCGAAAGCACCGAACGAGATAACAAGAACAAGCCAAAGGGCACTGTTGCGTTACAAAAGATCAATTCTTCCAGCTTTCACGATGAGTGGGATTTTGTAATTGAGAATTATATCTACGGCGCTAATGACCCGGAGGTCATCGATAGTGTTTATCGTTTGCATTTGGCAAAGGATGAAGTGTCCGAAGAAAAGGAAATAACTGAAAGTACTTATCAAAGCGCTACAGTTAAACCAGTGCAGAGAGATAAACCGGCAATTGTGGTTGCGGCTCCGCCCATAGTAGTAAAGAAAACACCAACACCTGCTACTACGGCGCAGCAAAAATATTCAAGCCGCGAAAAGAAACTGGCTACCGTTATTCCTGTTACCGGCGATAGCATTGAGCTGCGCTTTTATGACAACGCTGTGGTAGATGGCGATTCCATTGCGGTATTCCTGAATGACAAAATGCTATTTGAGCACGTTCGATTAAATAATAAACCTTACTCAATGACTATCTCCGTAAACGAACTGGGTGAGGATAATGAAATGGTGATGGTGGCTGAAAACCTGGGTACCATTCCGCCCAATACTTCTTTGATGGTGGCCATTGTAGATGGCAAACGATATGAGGCGCGTTTGGAGAGTACGGAGAACAGTAGTGCGTTAATTAGATTTATTAAGCAAAAGAAAAAAACAAGTCGCTAATGTATCGAAAGACGCAGGCTATAAGCTGTAAGCTGTAAGCTACAAGCTGCAAGCAAAATACAAAATCCAGCTTGCGGCTTGTAGCTTGAGGCTTGAAGCTTACACAACCACATTCACCATCTTACCTTTCACAAAAATCACTCTTTTGTGCGGCTTGCCTTCCATCCACTTTTGAACAATCTCATTGGCTAACACGATCTTCTCTACTTCTTCCTGCGTTGCATCGAGTGAGATAATGATTGTGGTGCGCAATTTTCCGTTTACAGAAATGGGATACTCTTTGCTGCTTTCTACCAAATAGCTTTCATTCAGCTTAGGAAATTCAGCATCCAGTATGCTGGTGTTATTGCCTATTGAATGCCATAACTCTTCGCTTACGTGTGGTGCATATGGCGTTAACAGGATCAGTAATGATTCAAGAATCTCTTTTTTATTACACTTCAACTCTATCAATTCATTCACACACACCATGAAGGCGCTCACCGCGGTATTGAAGGAGAACCGTTCGGTATCTTCTTCAATCTTTTTGATGGTCTTGTGCAATACTTTTAATTCTGCAGGCGTGGCTTTTTCTTCATTCCAAACCTTTCCTTTTGTTTCATCATTGAATAAACGCCACAGCTTTTTCAAAAAGCGATGCGTTCCTTCAATACCTTTTGTTTCCCAGGGTTTACTTTGTTCAACAGGACCCAGGAACATTTCATACATGCGGAAAGTATCTGCGCCGTACTTATTCACCACATCATCAGGATTCACGGTGTTATACAGGCGCTTACTCATTTTCTCTACTTCGGTTCCGCACAGGTATTTTCCATCTTCGAGAATGAACTCTGCATGCTCATAATCTGACCGCCACTTTTTAAATGCTTCCACATCCAGTTCAATGCCATCAACTATGTTAACATCCACGTGAATGGCATCGGTTTGGTATTGATCTTTCAGTCCTAATGAAACATATTGGTTGGTGCCATGAATCCGATAAACAAAACGGCTGCTGCCCTGGATCATTCCCTGGTTCACCAACTTTTTATACGGCTCATCATGGCCAATAAAACCTAAATCAAACAGCACTTTCGTCCACAAACGGCTATATAACAAATGTCCTACGGCATGTTCGGTACCCCCAATGTAAATATCTACCTGACCCCAGTAATCACTGGCTTTGCGGCTGCAAAACTCAGTGTCGTTGTGTGGGTCCATATAACGCAGGAAGTACCAGCTACTGCCGGCGTAACCGGGCATGGTGTTGGTCTCCAGTTCACGCGACGTCCAGGCAGGAATGTTGGCCAAGGGCCCCTCGCCTTCCGGACCAGGTTTATAACTTTCCACATGGGGTAATTCCAGTGGCAATTCATTTTCCGACATAGGATAAGCTATACCATGCTGCCATTTAATGGGGAATGGTTCGCCCCAATACCGTTGACGGCTAAAGGCGGCATCGCGCATTCTAAAATTCACCTTGCGCACCCCAATACCCATCTCTTCAATTTTTTTAATCACCACTTCCATGGCGTTGCGCATTACCATGCCGTTCAGAAAATCTGAATTTTCCAGTTTGGCATCCTTGGTAGCATTGGCTTCTTTTCCGTCGTATGCGCTGCCAATGATATTGGTAATGGGTATATTGAAATGGTTAGCGAATTTATGATCACGTTCATCGCCACAAGGAACGGCCATAATAGCGCCGGTTCCATACCCAGCCAATACATATTCACTGATCCAGATAGGAATTTGAGCGCCGTTGAACGGATTGATGGCATAAGCGCCGGTAAACACCCCGCTGATCTTTTTCTCGGCCATGCGCTCGCGTTCGCTGCGGCTTTGCACATATTCAACATACTCTTCTACGGCCTGTTGTTGCTCGCTTGAAGTAATATCTTTTATGAGTGCGTGCTCAGGTGCTATCACCATAAAATCAACCCCAAAAATGGTATCAGGGCGGGTGGTATACACGGTGAGTTTGTCGCTATTACCGCTGATATCAAAAGTAATCTCAGCGCCATAGCTTTTACCAATCCAGTTGGTTTGCATTTCCTTCATGGAATCG
>CBIMFG010000534.1:0-4431 GCA_966243125.1 uncultured Niastella sp. | reverse complement strand
GGCCATTGTAAAGGAATTGCTGACCGATCTGTCAGTCTATGTACTGGCTACTTGTAAAGATGTTGCAGCATTGATATTAAGCAGTGGCTTTGATGCTACAGTTGTTCTATAGAGTTCACCCAAAACTGCTATCGAGATTCTGGAGGTTTTTTTGGGAATCGCCGGTGAAGCCACCGTGCGGGTCAGGAAGATAACAGGCACCGTTGCCTTTGTACATCAGTACACCACTGAGCAACCAGGTCTAAACACCGTATGGGTTAATGAAGAAAGTTCCCAGCGTAGTTATACATTCAGGGGACTGACTTCCGATAAGCGGTACTGGTTCCGTACTGTTGCAATCGGTCGCCGCGGTCAAAAGGCCTACTCGCCGGTTGTTTCCCGATCGATACAGTAATCGATGAAGACATATCTTAATAGTTACCCCCGTTCCGGCTGAGCCGGGACGGGGGTTGTTTTTTTTACTCCAGCCACTTATTTAACCGCCTCAAACAGCAACGCCATTTGCGGCACGCGAAGTGGATGTTCGCCCAACTCGCTCTTTAATTTTTCTTCCAGTGTTTGCAAAATAACCGGCAACTGATCCGGGTTTTCTTTTTGAATGAACAACCCTATCGGTAAGCCATAAAGGAAACCAAAGGCCGCCTGCTGCGCCGTATCAATTTCCCCGGTATCGGTAACTATTGTATACTGCGGAACTGTAAATCCTGTTTGTTGCAAAAGACTCAATACAACAGCGGCGTTATCCAACGCAAAAGGACCAGGATTGGCATGCATAGGACTTTTGCCTATAGCTGCCATCAGCACATGATCACCAATAGCCCACAATTTATTATAATGCAGATCGGCCCAGGTGCTAAAAATGACTTTACCACCCGGCTTTAACACCCGGTACATTTCAGCAAGCGCTTTTAGTTGATCTGGCACCAGCATAAGCGCAAACTGACAAACAATGAGATCAAAATGTTCATCCTCGTAAGGAAGATCCATCATATCTGCCTGAGTCCAGGTAATACGATCATTGGCAACCCTTGTTTTCGCCACGCTAAGCATATCGGTGCTGAGATCTGTAGCCGTTATGGTAACGCCTATCGGCATCCGTTGCGCTACCTGCCCTGTTAACCTTCCCGAACCGCAGGCTAGCTCAAGCACCCGGCTTACGCCCGTCCAATTAATTTTGCTCACAAGATCAACAGCAAAGGGTTCAAATAAAAATGAACCCAAATAGTCCTCGTAGTGTTGAGACACTGTTCCTTCAAACAATATTGGAGGTGTTGACATAATCTGTTTTTTTATTTTTATTGAGGCTGATTCAATGCTACCACCGCTTTGTCTGAACCGGCAAAGAACATTTGGTAGAATCCTTCAACGCGGCCAACGCGGATCTCCGGAACATTGTCTTCAAGCCCCTGTAATAGTTCCTGTGCAACAATTGCAGCATCAATGCCATTGGCGCCACCAATAGCCTTTGAAAATTCGGTATTGGTAAGTGGCGGCATTAACTCAAACACTTTAACCGGTGAGTTCTGCTTTTCGAGCGTCAGTCGCAGCACTTGTGTATAGGAATGCAAGGCCGCTTTACTGGCCGAATGGGTTGGCATGGGGATAGCAGGCGCCAACGCAAGAATGGCGGTAACATTTACAATCGCTGCTTCAGATTGCTTTTCTAACACGGGCAACAATTTTTCAATAAGGCTTATTACTGAAAAGTAATTGGTAGCTATTTCTTCCTTCGCTTTATCTAAAGCATTAGCACCGGCGCCAACAGTGTATACCGTTGTGTTGGCTGCATTGTTTACCAGCACATCAAGCGTCGCATAATTTTTTGTAACATGGGCTACCAGACTATCTATGTCTTTTTCTTTTGAAATATCAGCAGGGAAATAGTCTACATTTTTCAATTTCGACGCAGCTTCCTGCAGGCGCTCTTTACTTCTGCCAACAATAAGCACCTTACTACCTTGCTCGCTGAATGCTTTGGCAATTTGAAAACCAATACCCGATCCGCCGCCAGTAACCAGCACTGTTTTACCTGTTGTGTTCATAATTTTACATTTTAATTTCCTTAATCATTTTTATACTAGTTCGTTTTATATACTACTTGCAAATATATACTGGTTTAAAACTCAGAAACAACAGTCTTATCATATTATTTAATAGATAATACCTATATCACTAATAAACAGCATTTTACAGCCAATGGTTGGCAATAGATTTTTGCTATCTTTGCAACCAGTTGCGAATAACAACTGGATTTAATATGGAATTACACAGATCATTTTGTCCTATAAACCTCATGGTGGAGATAATCGGCGATAAATGGACCTTCCTGATTATGCGGGATATTATGTTTTATAACCGCCGTCATTTTAATGAGCTGCTGCGGTTATCGGAAGAAGGCATTGCCTCCAACACCCTGCGCGACCGATTAGCCATGCTGGAAAAAGAAGGTCTGATAACCCGCGGGAAAGACCCTGATGAAGCGCATAAACAAAAAGTTACTTACAGTCTAACGGAGAAGTGTATTGACCTTTTACCCATGATGATGGAAGCCATTCGCTGGAGCGTTAAATACCGGCCTGTAGACCACGAGAAATACAAACCAGCTATTGCGTTATCCGAAGCAAGCCCTGAGTATCTGGAAGGTTTTCGTCTGCAATTGTTGAAGGGGCATGTGGGTTAATTCACCCTCCCCTGCTCTTCCGCAGCCCCACCTGTATTGTGATTTCGTTTCCGAGTATTGGTATCTTTTCCAAAACGATAGGAAAAGGCGATCCCTATTCTTCGCGTATCAGTTTCTACCTTGCGCTGGGTAAACATTGTTGCGGTGGTAATATCATCGCGCCTGATCATACTGCGAAAAATATCATTGATACTCACCTTCAAACTACCCTTTTCTTTTAACACCAGCTTTTGTATACCCGCGTTCAAATGCCAGAACGGGTTGGTTTTGGTTTGCCCTTGTAAATGACTGCTCGCATAAAACCCATTTAATTCAGCACTCCATTTTTTCGACAGCTTAACCTGACTGCTCAGTTCCATTTCACCAGAGTTAAGGTTATTATTCACCAGCTCGCCATCTGCCATTCCTTTATTGATCAAATGAAAAAGGATCAGCGATGCATTTACATGCCAGTCTTTTAGGATGTCGGCCGACAACCAAGAAACAAAATTGAAAGTATAATTAACACCAAAATTTTCAGGACGGGTGATCAACACATCGCCAACCGGTTGTACAATGGATTGGATCAGGTTTTTAGCCCGGCCATAAGCGAGTTCAACCCCAACAAAACTTTTATACTCGTATTTCAGCTCAAGGCCATACAAATACTGTGGCTTCAGCCCTGGATTGCCCGTTGTATAAGAATACCGGTCGCTATAAAAAAGAAAGGGGTTCAATTGCTGGTAATTGGGCCTGCGAATTCTGGTGCCGTAACTAATAGTAATGTTGTGATGCCCCGCAGTATCAGCTTTCCAGGAAAGATAAAATGAAGGAAATAAATTGGTATAATTTCTTTTAAAAGCAGAATCGGCAATTATAATATTACCGGGTTGATGACCACGCATGCGTGTATTTTCCATTCTTACCCCACCTTTTACTGACCAGCGTTTCCATTCTTTAGCAGCGCTTGCATATAGGGCATTGATATTTTCGGAATACATAAAATGGTCCGATCTTCCGTGATCAATCTCATACCCGCTCCCATCATTTTGAAACCAGCTGTTTTTATAGTTGGTGCTTACATAGGATGATTTATAACCTGCTTCAAGGGCAACGTTACCTTTTACCGGCAGCGTATAATCTGTTTTCGCCGACCAGATATTGATCTCAGCGGGAAGTAGGTATAACAGATCATCACCGCTGCTAAGGTTCCCGTTCAACTGGTATACCTCACTTAACAAATATTGGTTGCCATTGGCATGAATGTTCACATAATCAAGATCGCCGCTGATAGATGTCCCTTTATCATTTACGTGGTGCAACATATTGAGATTAACGCCTCCGCTGTACCACCGGTAATTACCTGCCGTGTGGCCGGTAGCAAAAGAATCTGGTTGCTCACTGTTATAATTCAGTACATCTGTTTTGGGTCTTATACCCCCCGTTAATAAAATACCGAGGGTGGTTTTGGCAGAAACAAAATAATCTATTCCGGTTCGTAAATTATAACCATTGGTGGTGTAGTGATATCTTCTGTTGAGCAAAGTGGTAGAAGCATCAGCATAATTTCGCTGACTAATTTCCTTCGAAAACCCTGCATCCCGCGAATAGCCAACATTGGCAAATACATTTACTTTCTTTTTTCGGTAATTGAGGTTAAGCGAATTGTTACTTCGGGCATATACGCCCTGGTTATACCCAATACTTATATTTCCATTAAACCCCGGTGTTTTATTTTTCTTCAGTTGCAGATTAATAACAGCGCTGCCCGA
>CBIMFG010000533.1:0-4443 GCA_966243125.1 uncultured Niastella sp. | reverse complement strand
AATAATTCACCGTTTCCATCAGTTCTTCAAACAGGTTTCCATTGTTGATGGCTACTTTCTTCAGGCGGGTCAAAATCTCTGCTGACTGGCTTTCATTCCGTTTCCAGAAGGATTGCAGGTTTTGGATCTGTTGTTCTTTTTCTTCGGTAGTACTGCGAATTACTTCGGTGGGTAACATGGTAGGACTTCCTTTCTTATTCAAAAAAGTATGTACTCCACTGAGTGGCAACTCACCGCTGTGTTTCAAACTTTCGTAATACAAACTTTCTTCCTGGATCTTATTACGTTGGTACATCCGCTCCATAGCACCCAGCACACCACCACGTTCAGTAATGCGATCGAACTCAGCCAGCACCGCTTCTTCAACCAGGTCGGTCATTTCTTCAATAAGGAAAGAACCTTGTATAAAGTTTTCGGTTTTGGCGCTGCCCAGTTCGCGGTTAATGATCAATTGAATGGCCATGGCACGGCGTACGCTTTCTTCGGTAGGCGTTGTAATTGCTTCGTCGTAGGCATTTGTATGCAGGCTGTTACAATTGTCGTAAATGGCGTACAGGGCCTGCAAGGTCGTTCTAATATCATTGAAATCTATCTCCTGCGCGTGCAAACTTCTACCCGAAGTTTGAATATGATATTTCAGCTTTTGACTACGATCATTGCCTTTGTATTTATACTTCATGGCCTTGGCCCAAATGCGACGCGCCACGCGGCCTATTACGCTGTATTCAGGGTCCATGCCATTGCTGAAAAAGAACGACAGGTTAGGTGCAAACTCATCTACATGCATACCGCGGCTCAGGTAGTATTCTACATAAGTAAACCCATTCGACAGGGTAAAAGCCAGTTGCGTAATAGGGTTGGCGCCCGCTTCGGCAATATGATAACCGCTGATACTTACGCTGTAAAAATTGCGTATTTTTTGTTGAATGAAATGTTCCTGCACATCGCCCATCAGCTTCAAGGCAAATTCAGTGCTGAAGATGCAGGTGTTTTGCGCCTGGTCTTCTTTCAGAATATCTGCCTGTACGGTACCACGTACCTGAGCCAATGCTTCGGCTTTTATTTTTGCATATACTTCCTTTGGTAATACCTCTTCACCCGATACGCCTAATAATGCCAGTCCCAATCCATTATTACCTTCGGGCAAACGCTCCGGAGCTGACGGATTGTAATAAGCGGGCTTTGGCAATTGTTTGAACTTCTCTGCGATTTTCGCATTCACCATGGGCCATTGACCATTCACCTCAATCCATTTTTCACACAACTGATCAATAGCCGCATTCATAAAGAACGCGAGTATAATTGGGGCCGGACCGTTTATTGTCATGCTCACCGATGTTTTGGGATCGCACAAATCGAAACCGCTGTATAACTTCTTCGCATCATCTACGGTAGCAATGCTCACGCCGCTGTTACCAACCTTACCATAAATATCAGGACGATGTGCCGGGTCTTCGCCATACAGCGTTACACTGTCAAAGGCAGTAGACAAGCGCCGCGCAGGCTGATCGAACGACACATAGTGAAAGCGTTTATTGGTACGCTCAGGGCCACCCTCACCGGCAAACATACGGGTTGGGTCTTCGCCTTCGCGTTTCAATGGGAATACGCCAGCAGTAAATGGATATTCGCCCGGAATGTTTTCCTGCAACTGCCATTTTAAAATGTCGCCCCAGTCGTTGTACTTTGGCAATACCACTTTAGGTATGCGTGTACCGCTGAGCGATTTAGTGGTCATTGGTTGTTTGATCACTTTATCCCGCACCTGGTATTCAAAAAAATCGGCTTTGTATTTTGTAACCAATGCAGGCCATTCTTCCACCAGCTTTTTACATTCAGGATGCAGTTGCTCCTCCAGTTTCTCTTTAATAGCTGATAATTCATCCTTCACTGCCGTTGACAAAGTATTCACTGCATTCAGCGTTCCGGTTATTTGATACAGTTGTGTTGCCAGCGCAGCCTGTTCTTTCACCCAACCATCATACCCACGGTTGGTATCGGCAATTTCTGAAAGGTAACGAACGCGTTTGGGTGGAATGATCTGCGATTTGGTAGTGGTATCTTTTAAATGTGCATGTACATCAATTTGTCCAAATTCAACACCGGTTTTTGTTTTTATAGTAACCACCAATTTTTCAAACAGCTCATTAATGCCGGCATCGTTAAACTGGGCGGCAATGGTGCCAATAACGGGCAGGTCCTCATCTTTAGCCGACCACAAACCATGGTTGCGTTTAAACTGTTTGCGCACATCGTGCAAGGCATCCAGTGCACCGCTTTTATCGAATTTATTAATAGCGATCACATCGGCATAATCGAGCATATTGATCTTTTCCAGCTGGGAAGCAGCGCCGTATTCAGGCGTCATTACATACAGGGCCACATCGCAATAATCAAGAATGCTCACATCGCTTTGTCCTACCCCGGCCGACTCCAGAATAATGAGGTCAAAGGCAGCTTCTTTACACACATCGATGGCTTCCTGTACGTGTTCGCTTAACGCTACGTCGCTATCGCGGGTAGCCAGGGAGCGCATATAAGCACGGGGCGAATGAATGCTATTCATCCGGATGCGGTCGCCCAGCAGCGCGCCACCGGTTTTCTTTTTAGAGGGATCAACAGAAATAACCGCAATTGTTTTTTCGGCAAAAGCATTCAGGTACCGCCGAACAATTTCATCGGTAACAGATGATTTACCAGCCCCACCGGTGCCGGTGATGCCGAGAACGGGGGGCTCAAACTCCTTAAGCTTTTGATAAATTAAGGGATCCGCTTTCAACTGATTAACTGTTATAGACGAGCCATCATATACCTTCCCTGCTTCCATTTTATTTTCGGCAAGGGTAATAGCACGAGCGATTCTTCTAATATCCCTTTTTTCTCCCAACGGTAATTTCCCGTTCCATTTACGGGGAGCCAGCCAATAATCAGACTGCGGTATTTCCCCCCCTCCACCGGAGGGGGCCGGGGGGAGGCCGGAGGCCGCGTTGGGGCTGACCGCTGACGCGTCGCACATCCTTATCACCTCCTCAATCATTCCTTCCAAACCCAGCCTGCGCCCATCGTCGGGACTATATATTCTGGTGATACCATAATTATGTAGCTCGGTAATTTCCTGGGGTAAAATGGTGCCGCCGCCACCGCCAAAGATCCTGATATGGCCACAGCCATTCTCATCAAGCAGGTCTTTCATATATTTAAAGAACTCCACATGGCCACCCTGGTAGCTGGTGATGGCAATGCCCTGGGCATCCTCTTCAATGGCACATTCAACGATCTCGGCAACCGACCGGTTATGACCCAGGTGTATGATCTCGGCGCCCTTTGACTGTAAAATGCGCCGCATAATGTTGATAGCAGCATCGTGACCATCAAAAAGGGAGGCAGCAGTAACTATTCTAACTTTGTTGACAGGTGTATAACTCATATTAGCATGCATTACAAAATCCGCCTAAAGTTAGTTTAAAAATACTAATGATCGTTAGTATTATAATATGATTCTATTCTTTTATACTTCTTGCATATAAGAGATAAGGAATTGCAAAAGTTCCGGGAACGATACCGGAAATTTTCGTTTGGTTTGCAGTGAAAATGAAATAGTTTCGGCCAACAAAAAATTTCTGGTAAAATGAAGCTTATACGTTTTGGAAAATTTGGGCAGGAAAAGCCTGGGGTTGAATTACCCGATGGAAAAAGAATTGACACCAGCGCTTTTGGTGAGGATTATAACGAGCAGTTCTTCACGAATAACGGTCTTACCCGTTTAGCAGCGTGGTTACAATCAAACCAGAACACCTGCCCGGCGGTTGATGCCAGCGAGCGCTTAGGCGCCCCCGTCGCCCGTCCTTCTAAAATTATTTGCATCGGTTTAAACTACGTTGACCATGCGAGAGAAACCAATGCGGCGATCCCTACTGAACCGATCGTATTCTTCAAAGCTACCACCGCTATGGTTGGTCCTAACGATAATTTGGTGATCCCGAAGAACAGTACCAAAACCGACTGGGAAGTGGAACTGGCCGTAGTAATAGGTAAAAAAGCTACCTATGTTGAGGAAAAAGATGCCATGGATTACATCGCGGGTTATATGCTGCACAATGACTATAGCGAACGTGCCTTTCAGTTGGAGCGCAATGGCCAGTGGGTAAAAGGTAAAAGCTGCGATACGTTTGCACCTTTAGGCCCTGTTATGGCTACTACCGATGAAATAAAAGACATTCATAACGTTCGCCTGTGGCTTTCTTTAAACGGCAAAGTGTTACAGGATGGCAATACCAGCAACCTCATTTTCAAATTACCGTTCCTGGTTTCTTACCTGAGCCAGTTTATGACCCTGCTCCCGGGCGATATCATTAGTACCGGTACTCCTGCTGGCGTAGGTTTAGGTCAAAAACCAGAGCCATTCTATGTAAAACCTGGCGATATTATTGAATTGGGTATTGA
>CBIMFG010000532.1:0-4449 GCA_966243125.1 uncultured Niastella sp. | reverse complement strand
TCATAAACCGTTTTATGGGAAATTACCATTTGTCAACTTCTTCACCGGCATCGGCAGAACCTGCACCATTGCTGGCAGCAGCGCTGCTTACTACAGGTTGGTATGCTGGTGCGGTAGCGGCAGCAGCAGGAGCTGGAGCATCCATTACATCATCGCTATCACTATCGCTATCTGCAACTTGATCGTGGTTGTAGGCGTCAAAATCAAAGTTAGGCATCAATTCAGTTTTCACATAGTCTACTGCTTCTGTCAATGCCTTCAGGAATTTGTTGAAGTCTTCTTTGTAAAGGAAGATCTTGTGCCTGTCGTACCCGTTTTCGTTAAATTTTTTGCGGCTCTCCGTAATGGTAATGTAGTAATCATTTCCACGGGTAGCCCTCACATCAAAGAAGTAGGTTCTTCTTTTCCCAGCTCTTATGCGTTTGCTATAAACGCTTTCCATACGTTTGTCGTTGTTTTCGTACGCCACAGTCATTTAAGTTTTGCAGTTAACAATTATCAAATTTTCACAAAAAAAAGCGTTACAAATATAATATTGTTTTAGAATCAACAAAATTTCATTAGCATTTTACGAAGTAATTTCCCTTATTTATCCCCAATTGTGAGTCGTTTTAGCCTTCTTCCCGTTCCTGTTGCAGCTGCTGTTCGTATAAATACGCATAATAACCGTTTAATGAAATTAATTCACTATGTGTTCCGGTCTCAACAATCCTGCCTTCATCGAGCACTACAATTTTGTCAAAATCAAATAAAGTGAAGATGCGGTGGGTGATAATGATAGCCGTTTTATGTTGCAGGTAAATACCCAGGTTACCCAGTATTTCCTTTTCGGTACGGGCATCCACGGCACTTAAACAATCATCAAACACTACTATCTGCGGGTCTTTTGCCAGGGCGCGGGCAATGGAAATACGTTGCTTTTGTCCACCACTAAGCGTAACGCCGCGCTCTCCTACCATGGTGTCGTATTTTTCGTGAAACTGCTCTATCTCTCTTTCCACAACGGCCGAACGCGCGGCTTTTACGGCGGTTTCCGTAGTTACCGCACCACCGGGACTGAACAGGATGTTATTATTAATGGTATCGCTAAACAGAAATACATCCTGTGGTACATAACTTATTTGCCGGCGCAGTTCCTGTAAGTCCATTTGTTGCAGATCGGTGCCATCTATACTTACCTTACCTACTGAAGGATCGTACATGCGTAATAATAATTGCGCAATGGTGGTTTTGCCACTGCCGGTATGGCCGATGATGGCGATCTTTTGTCCTTGTTTTATTTGCAGGTTAAAATGTGTGAGTGCCTGAATGCCGGTATTTGGGTATACGAAATCAACATTATCGAATGTAATGTTCCCCTTCAAAGCGGTTTTAACCGGGTTAACCGGGTTTACTATGGCAGAATCGGTATGCAGAAATTCGTTGATGCGCTTTTGCGAAGCCGCTGCTCGTTGGATCATACTGGCCGTCCACCCAATGGCGCCCACCGGGAAGGTGAGCATATTTATATACATCACAAACTCGGCAATGGTGCTCATTTTAATATTATGCTGACCGTAAATTGCGTAAATACCGCCAATCATAATAGCCAGCAGGGTGCTAAGGCCAATCAACAAAGTCATGGAAGGAAAATACAATGCTTCCATTTTAGCCAGCCCAATCGCATTTTCTTTATACTCCTCACTGTTCTTATCAAAAAAACGGTACATGGCTTTTTCCTGTACAAATGATTTAATAACCCTGATGCCTGAATACGATTCCTGGGCATTGGTTGTTAAATCGCTCAGCAATGCCTGTATGCGTTCACTTCTTCTATTAATTATGGTGTTTACTACATAAATGGTAACAGCCAGAATGGGAAGCGGCGCTAATACATACAGGGTTAGCAGGGCATCTTTTTTTACCATATAGTATACCGATAGCGAAATTAGCGACACCAGGTTTATTAAATACATAATGGCTGGCCCCGTAAACATGCGTACCCGGCTAACATCTTCGGCCATACGGTTCATAAGGTCGCCGGTGCTGTGGGTTTTGTAAAAATTGCTATCGAGGGTGAGGTAGTGTTTAAAGATCTGGTTCTTTTGGTCAAACTCGATGTGGCGGCTCATAACAATGATGGTTTGCCGCATCAGGAACATGAAAATACCCCGAATAAGGGCCAATATCAGAATGACAATACCGCATAAAGCGATCACAGAAATTGTGCGGTTCTTTTCGGCCAAATGAATAAACCAGGTAACCAGCCAGTCGTACTGAACCGGTTCTTTTTTTGATTCAATGCCAAAAGTCCGTTGCACCACATCAAACACATAACCAGTAACCTGTGGGGCCAGTACGGCAAAGTAGTTGGAAATAACGATGAACACGATTCCGAGGAGCAACCGAAGCCGGTATTTCCAGAAGTATCTTTCGAGCGCTTTTAGGTGTTTCATTTGAAGCGCTAAGTTAGGCCGAAAAAGTTAACCAGTTAACCTGTTGACGGGTTGATCAGGAAACCTTAATTCAGCCAGCTAACTATTTATCAACTTTTTAACTTTCCAACTGGTTAACTGGTCAACAGATCAACTGGTTAACCGGTTTAACCCGTAAACTACGCACCACCCCTATCGCCACCACCAATCCAACTATACCTGCCAGCCCAATTAACATAGGCATTTTGTCAACTTTATGCCCCATGTTCATTTTTGCCGGTTCCTCTGCCCTATCCCATTCATATTCATGGCGGTCGGGCAAATTAAGCGGTTCTTCTTTGTTATCAGGATCGTTCTTTGCCTGTGTTTCCCGTATTACGGTATTGAAGTTATTACCATCACTGGTTTCAAACTCGCTGTGGACCTGATTATTGGGGTCCGTATGTGGGTATTTATTTTTTTCCATATCTTATATATTTCAAAATTTATACCTCGCCCTGCCCGCCGAAGGTTTGCAGCAGGCAGGCCCCACCTTTAACGCGGTATCGTAATTGCAAAAATGAACCATACATAAAATAATTGTTACGTATGGAGATTAAGGATAAAGAATGGTGGAAAGAAACGGTGATTTACCAGGTGTATCCCCGCAGCTTTAAAGACAGCAATGGGGATGGCATTGGCGATTTACCCGGACTTATTTCAAAACTGGATTATATTCAAAGCCTGGGCGTTGGGCTGGTATGGCTAAACCCCATTTATGCGTCGCCCAATGACGATAATGGGTACGACATTAGTAACTACGAAGCCATTATGCCAACGTTTGGCACCATTGCCGATTTCAACACGCTGTTAGTGGGTCTGCATGCAAGAGGCATTAAACTGCTGATGGACCTCGTAGTAAACCATACCAGTGATGAACATCCCTGGTTTGTGGAATCGAGGAAATCGCGGGATAATCCTTATCGCGATTATTACCACTGGTGGCCGGCTGAAAAAGGAAAGCCGCCACACCGCTATAGTTTTTTTGATAAAAAAGGCGATGCCTGGCAGTTTGATGCAGCTACCAACTCGTATTACCTGCATTACTTCAGTAACAAACAACCCGATTTGAACTGGGAGAACCCTAAAGTACGGCAGGACATTTATCAAATGATGCGCTTCTGGCTCGATAAAGGTATTGATGGGTACCGGCTGGATGCCATTTCCTACATAGCAAAAGATACCAGTTGGCCCGTGATCAGTAAAAAAGAGCTCAAAGAAAAATACGAGAACGACTGGAGTTACATATATGCAAAAGGGCCTAAACTGCATGAGTACCTGCACGAAATGCACCAGGAGGTATTAAGCAAGTACCCTGACATGGTTACTATTGCTGAAACACCGGGCATTGAAAAAGAAGAAGCCTTAAAATTTGTACATGAGGACCGGCAGGAGCTGCACATGCTGTATCATTTTAAAGGCATGGGTTTAGGATATTCCAAAGAAGGATTTAAACGGCCTGACCCGAATGGTTATCCCTTACCTACTTTTAAAAAGTTATATACAGAATGGAATGATGTGTTTGCCAAAGAAGGCTGGGGCACTATTTATTTAGGCAATCACGATCAGCCACGGATGCTTACCCGTTGGGGCAACGATGCGCCTGAGTTCAGGATACCTTCCTCGAAACTACTTGTTACCTTTTTGCTTACCATGCGCAGCACCCCTATTTTTTATAATGGGGATGAACTGGGCATGACCAACATCAAGTTTGAAAATATACAGGACTACCGGGATATTGAAACGCTGTACATGTACCATTATCTGCAATACCAGAAAGGCGATGTAGACCAGTTTATCAAAGACCAGCAATTTGGCGCCCGCGACAACAGCCGCACGCCTTTTCAATGGGATGCCACACCCAATGCCGGTTTTACTACTGGCGAACCCTGGATAAAAGTAAATGCCGATCATGTATACATTAATCAGGAAGCGCAGGATGTGGATGGCAACTCGCCCTTGAATTATTTCAGACACATTGTGCAGTTAAGAAAGG
>CBIMFG010000531.1:0-4460 GCA_966243125.1 uncultured Niastella sp. | reverse complement strand
TTGGTGATGTTGCGAGCTCATTAAACACCCTGAAGATCTCACCGGAACCCATGGCAGCCAAACAACTGAAGTTTATTCGCCGCCAAACCGCAGAAGGAAAGTATTATTTCATTGTAAATAATACCGCCAATGATATTGATGAAAAGATAGATCTGCAAGCATCTGCTACCAGCGTATTGCGGATGGACCCATTGACTGGTACTATCAATTCGTTGCCGGGCGAAAAGAAAACGAATGCAACATCAGTTAGAGTGCAATTAAAATCAGGCGAATCCATTATTATAAAATGTAGTAATAAAGCTGAAACTGCGCCTGCTTTTAAATTTGCAACACCAGCCGGTGAAGCCATCAATTTACAAAACAACAAGTGGACGCTGAGCTTTTCAGCTGGCGGTCCGCAATTGCCAGCCACCAAACAACTGACCGGCATTAAACCCTGGACAAGCTTTACCGAAGATTCAACTACTCAATCCTTCTCAGGTACAGGCGTGTATACCACCACCTTCACCATTAAAAACAAAGCAGCTGATTACGTGTTGAAATTGGATAAGTTATATGAATCCGCCAAAGTGATCATCAATGGCAAAGAAGCTGGTTTGATCTGGAGCCTGCCTTATGAGTTAAAAGTGGGCAGCTATTTGAAAGCAGGCAACAACACCATCAGCATAGAGGTTTGTAACCTGATGGCCAATCGCATCCGCGATATGGACAGTAAAGGTGACATATGGCGCAATTACCACGAAATAAATTTTGTGAACATCAACTATCAGAACTTCGATGCCAGCAAGTGGAAGGTACAGCCTTCGGGTTTAGATGGGGTGGTGCAATTGATCCCGTTGAAATAAATTACGACAGATAAATAGGCGTAACATTTTTCAACGTGCTATACCATAGTTTCTTTGTATAAGCCTCCTGTTTATCAATTGCCGGTTGTATAATGTTGGCGAACCATTTCACTATTTCGCTTTGGTTCCTTTTCACCAATAATTCATTAGAGTACATTAATACTTCAATGTAATTGTTATTGTCTTTCATAATTTTTGTTTTATTAACCCTACAAAATTGCCCCATAAATCACCCGCTGAACGTACACAGACCTCAGCATTTCTTACAAGATTCTAAGAAAGGTGGGTGTTTTAATATAAAGATGATTGTAGAATAAGGAATGTCATATGGTGAGGGGGAAATTTTAGTGGCAGTGGAATTTCCCAATTTTGCAGGAACCTCCTGCAGAATTATATACTATTGAATATCATTAGGGTAAGTCTTCATTTCTATTTGTGCAGGACCCTCCTGCACAATCAGCAATGAAGGTCTACTTTGCCAAAATTTACAAATACAGGCAACTCAACGAACCCTTTATTTGGGAATGGATAGAAAATAACAAATATTGTTTGCTGACTCCGCCAGGGTATTTCTTAATACTACAACTATTGATATGAAAAGTATTTACCTGCTGTCAGCAATCATTTTTGCCACCTGTTCATCGCCCAAAGAATCGACAGGTGTTTGGATAAACAAAGAAAAGATAAAAGACAAATCGTACAGCAATCTCTTTATTTTGGTGGTAACGGCAGATATTCAGGCAAGGGTAAAGTTGGAAAACGATTTATCAAATGTTGCTACATCGCGCGGCTTAAAAACGGTTAAAAGTGTTGATGTAATGCCGTTCGACATTCAGAACCCTAAAAAACCTACCAGGGAGGAAGTGGTTAGTAAAATAAAAACAAGTGGTTGTGATGGGGTGTTTATCGCTTCGTTATTAAGAAAAGAAGACAGGATGAAACACACAGAAGGAACAACTGCCTACGCACCCATGACCAACTATACGCCTGCCGGCAATTATTATGCTTATTATAGTGGGTCGTACTCTACTATTTCAACCCCATCGTATTACACGAATGATAAAGTTTATTTTATGCAAAGTAATTTATACGATGCGGCTTCTGAAGAAAAGATGTGGGCAGTTGATTCCGAAATTTTTAATCCTTCAAATATAGATGCGTTCAGCAAATCTTATACAAAAACGCTCATGTCGAAATTGAAGAAAGCAAGGTTAATTAAGAAGAAATAATAGTAGTTGGCGAAGGCTTCATGCTGCTGTATATTTACATAAAAAGAAAATGAATAGAAAGATCTTTAACACCAGCCTGGCTACTATTATACTTTCTGTATTTGCATTCACCGGTTCAGCATTGGCACAACAAACAGGTATTAAACGTACAGATCTGCAACAACACGATCTCAGTATACCCGGACGGGAAATGGTACAGGTTCGGGTTGAATTTGCGCCGGGTGCTTTAGTTGCAAAGCATACCCATCCGGGAGAGGAGATCGTGTATGTACTGGAAGGTGAATTTGAATATCAGTTGGAAGGCAAAGCGCCAGTAACCCTTAAGGCTGGCGAGGTGTTGTTTATTCCCGCTGGTACACCTCATAGTGCAAAAAATATAGGCAAAACCAATGGCTCAGAGCTGGCAACTTATATCGTTGAAAAAGGAAAGCCGTTGCTGAAGGTGATAAAATAGCCCGGTCAAATTATTAAACGGCCCGGTCAAATAATTAAACAATTGGACGACTTCTCTTAACTTTTTGCCGCAAATGTTTAACTTGTAGCCATACTATAAAAATTTAAATAGTTCATTTCATATGGCCTAATAAATGTAACTACTGCCTGTTAGTTTTGATATCAATTTCAATAGCAGTTGTGCGAATTCGTATTTGAATGGTAAAAACATGGGGATGACTGGTATTGACTGAAATCATTTTGCCAGTTGACACGCATCACCCAGCCGCCAGCCAGGGGCTTGTATTTTTGAATAAATACTACTCCCGTGCATATAGATCAGGCTTTATTGCAAAAATATAATCAACCAACGCCCCGGTATACGAGTTATCCCACTGTGCCTTTTTGGAAAGAAGGGATTGATGATGAGCAATGGAAAGAAGCGGTGCAGAACCGGTTCAACGTATGTAATAACGATGAGGGCATCAGTTTGTACCTGCACCTTCCTTTTTGCGAATCGCTTTGCACCTACTGTGGCTGTAACAAAAAGATCACGACCAATCATACAGTAGAAGACGTTTACCTGGAAGCCATTTTAAAAGAATGGCGCCTGTACCGCGAAATGATGGAGGCGCCGCCAGTGATCAGGGAAATTCACCTCGGTGGTGGTACGCCCACTTTTTTTTCACCGGCTAATTTGCACCGGCTGATTTCTGCTGTATTAAAAGATGCGGTTGTCCATGACGACTATGCCTTCAGCATTGAAGGACATCCTAACAATACCACCCGGCAACACCTCAATGAATTATACCAATTGGGTTTCCGCCGCATCAGTTATGGCGTGCAGGATCTTAACCCCGAGGTGCAGCAAGTTATTAACCGTATTCAGTCTTTTGAAAATGTACAGCTGGCAACAGATACTGCCCGCGCGGCAGGTTTTACCGCTGTTAATTTCGATCTTATATACGGGCTACCCCGGCAAAATGGCGACCGGTTGGCCCATACCATTTCTCAATCTTTAAGTCTGCAACCCGACCGTATTGCTTTTTACAGCTATGCGCACACGCCAAAGGTAATAGACGCACAACGGTTGATCAATGAAAATGACCTGCCCGATGCAGGAGAAAAATTATCATTATACCTGTTAGGAAAAGAACTGATCTCGGCGCAGGGTTACGCCAATATTGGTATGGACCATTTTGCCCTGCCGGGCGATGAATTGTACACCGCCTGGCAACAGCACACCCTGCACCGGAATTTTATGGGCTATACCACGCAAAAAAGTGGTATGCTCCTCGGACTCGGCGTTTCAGCTATCAGTGATACAAATACGGCCTTTGCCCAGAATGAAAAGACATTGGGGGGGTATTACAAGTCAATTCATTCTGGCAGCCTGGCCGTTCATAAAGGTTATTTTCTGGATAGGGAAGATGCCCTGTTCCGCCGTTATATCCTGAATATAGCTTGCCAGGGCCGCACTTTTCTCTATGACTCACACTTTGCTGCATTGGAGCAATGGACGCTACCCATGTTAAGAGAGCTGCAAAAAGACGGCCTGGTTAATCTGGATGCTGACTGTATAGAAGTAACACCAATAGGCAGGCATTTTATCCGCAACATCTGCAAGGCGTTCGACCTGCATTTGCTGAGGCGCAACACTGCCAGCCCGCAGCAAACCTTCAGCAAGGCCATTTAAGTAGCTGGAAATTGCATTTTATAAAATTGAAAATTAATGACTATGCGTTTGTCAATTTATGGTGAAAGACTGATCACCGACGTGCAAAATCAATTTGCCAGTGTATATCCATTTTTAAAGATCGAGTTCTTTAAACATGCAGATTTCAGCAAAAACCTTTACCCAAGACAACTGCAAATAGCGCATTCCCTGCAACTAAAGGATGCCTGGATCTGGAAAAAAGGCGAGGGAGAATTGTTGATCGATGATGTAATGACG
>CBIMFG010000530.1:0-4469 GCA_966243125.1 uncultured Niastella sp. | reverse complement strand
TTACTGCGGTATTAACCAGCTTCCTGATCTCCCTGTATAACATGAACATGACGCCCGATCAAAACAATCCGGCGCTCAAGTACATGCCCTACATTTTCCCATTCATCCTGTTCTTTGTGTTCAATAAGCTGCCATCGGCCTTAACCTGGTATTATACCGTGTCGAACCTGATAACGCTGATCCTTCAGTTTGTAATTCAGAACTACATTATTAACCACGACAAGATATTGGCGAAGATTGATGAGAACCGTAAGAAGCCGAAGACGAAATCGAAGTGGCAGGAGCGGTTGGAGCAAATGCAGGCGGCGCAGGCAGCTCAGCAGCAGCAGGCGAAGAAGAAGTAACTTAGTGTAAATCGTTATATAAGGAAAGTGAGTCTTATTTAGGGCTCACTTTTCTTTTAGGGGCAGGTGGTGAGTAGTGAGTGGTCAGTGGTGAGTGAGCTCGCTATTTATGCAGTCATTCAGAAATCTAAATAATCGGGAACCTACTCACCACTGACCACTGACCACTCACCAGCTTCATTTTTAACAATATTCTCAATAAAACCCGCTTAACCTTTTTAAAATTAACCGGTCTTTGTATTTTACGCAGCAACTATTAGCGCCTTATCCCCATCTTGATATTATTATAACCGTAGATTATGAAAAAGAATATTGCAATACTGTTAGTGAGTTGTTTGGGGCTGCAAATGGCTGCCCAGGCACAGCGAAAGGTTAGCGAGCTTACCCTTAGCTACGACGCCAGTATTTCAAGCGGAAGCAAAGAACCTAAACTGGCCGATGCTTTCGATGGTCATATTAAAACAATCTATATAAAAGGGAACATGAGCCGCGCCGAAATAGCCAGCGCCTTGTTTTCTTCAGCTGCTATTCACGACTCAAAGTCGGGTACCACAGTGGTGTTAAAAGAAGTGAGCGGTCAAAAGCTGTTGACCAGAATGACCAGTGAGAACTGGGCTGAGACCAATAAACGCTACGATGGAATTACTTTCGCCAATACCAGCGATACGAAGTCTATTGCCGGTTATAACTGTATAAAAGCGGTAGCTACTTTTCCTGATGGATCTACCTTTACGGTGTACTATACGCCTGATATCGTTCCTGAGAACAAGGACTATGAGTACATGTTTAAAAACCTGAACGGTTTGCCGCTTGAATATGAGTTGGTGCAAGGAAAACTCACTATCAAATACACGGTATCAAAGATCAATATGAATCCTGTACCGGCTTCTAAATTCGATATCCCTACCTCAGGCTACCGCGAAATGACTTATGAAGAAAGTAAGAAATTGAACGTGAGTAACAATTAATCCCGAAGCTTCCGGCTTATTTACGTAACCGGAACTTCAGATCAAATGCGTTCAGATTGTTGTGTTGATAAGATGATTTATCAGGGGTTACATTAATGTTAACCCGGCTGCTGCTTTTATAAGGTAAAATAAACACCTTATTGCCTTGCTGATAAGTCACTACTGTGTTGCAGGTGATAACATTGTTGGTACGCACACTGTAGAAAGTGTGGCTTCCTGTATAGGCAGGACCGGCTTTGAGTGTAAAGCCATTAGTAGTTCTGATTGGCGTAAAATCGGGTTTGCGAAGCGACTCCGCTTTCTTTTTGTCACCACCTCCGCTGCTGGCCAGCGCAAGCGCAAAGGTCCCGATCATCGCACAACTGATGAGGGTCTTTTTAAGCATGTGGTTAAGTTTTAGCGTAAAGTTTGCTTGCATATTGACTACAAAAATATAAAAAATTTTTTGTTTTCTTTAACCCTCCGGATTAAAGTTTATACTTCTCTTAACGGATGAGATACATAAATGTTACGGATTTCATAAAGAAATGGTTGGTTTTTTTAGAATTTTTTGATGTGTATTTATAAATGATTGTAATTCAGATATTAAGTGTTATTTGAACAATAGGATGGGGCAGCCAGGCGTACAAACAACTGATTGTTAGGTGTGGATAAGTAATTATGAGTATTAATTCATAATTGTTCACATCTGTATAAAACTAAAATTGGAAACGTTTTCCGAAAATCCTATTTTACATTAACCTACTATTTAAATAAATGAGAGAAAATCCGTTTCGTCAGGATAATGAAGAAATCAGAGAGTTAGTTAAGCAGTTCCAGAATCTCAAAGCGGGGCGGGGTCATTCTTTTTTGGAAGAAGAGGCCTTTGAAAAGATCATAGATTATTTTGATGACGTAGAAGACCTGCCGCAAGCTTTGGAGGCTGCTGAAATGGGTATTGAGCAATATCCGTATTCATCGGCATTGCTTATAAAGAAAGCTGACCTCCTGATAGCCACCCGGCATTACAACGATGCCCTGGAAATACTCAACCACGCCGAATTACTCGACAGCAATGATATTAACCTGTATATTCTTAAAACAGACGTTTATCTGGCGCTTGACCAGCAGGAGAAAGCAGTAGAACTGCTGGAGAATGCCCTGCAATTGTTTGAAGGCCAGGAGCGCATAGAGCTGTTGTTTGAGCTGGCCGATGTGTATGATGATTACGAAGAGTTTGACAAGATCTTCGATTGCCTGAAGCTTATTCTGGAACAGGAACCTGCCAACGAAGAAGCGTTGTACAAGATCTGTTTCTGGACCGACTTTACCGGGCGCAATGAAGAAAGCATCACCTTACACCAGGCAATCATTGAAGAAAACCCCTACAGCGAGCTGGCCTGGTTTAACCTGGCTGCAGGCTATCAGGGATTAAAACTCTACGAAAAGGCCATCGATGCCTATAAGTATGCAGTAGCCATCGACGAAAAGTTCGATTATGCCTACCGTAATATGGGCGATGCTTTTATACGTTTACGTAAATACAAAGACGCCATTGAAGTACTGGAAAAGGTGTTGGAGCTGTCGCGGCCCGAAGATGTGATCTATGAAGCCATAGGCCATTGTTACGACCGCATGAAGAACTTTGCGCAGGCAAGGTTCTATTACCGCAAAGCTTCGCATTTAAACCAGGGCGATAGCAAACTATACTACAAAATAGCCTGCACCTACATCAACGAAGAGCAGTGGTCAATGGCTGTTAAACAGCTGGAGAGCGCCATGCAGATCCATCGCCTGCAACCGGAATATAACCTGGCCATGGGTGAGTGTAAAATGCAGCTGGGCGATTATAAAGAAGCTATACAATATTTTTCTAATGTGGTTCGGCAACGGCCACGCAATATCTCCAGCTGGGAAGCGCTTATCCGCTGTTTATACCAGGGCGAATTTTATGAAGAAGCCCTGGAGCAAACGAAGGCCGCATTGAAGATCACCGAGCAAAAGCCCATCTTCATCTACTACCTCAGCGCTATTTACATGGCATTGGGTAAAACCAAGGAAGGCCTGTTGCAGCTGGAAACAGCGCTTACTGCATCGCCCAAATTGCTGAAGAAGCTGGTGCATTTGAACCCTGCTATTCTGCGGCATCCGCTGGTTATGGATGTAATAGCACATCATAAGAAAAAGAATTAATACTTATATGAGACCTGTCAGGGCGCATCCCGATAAATCGGGACAGGCTCTGACAGGTCTTTTTATTAGTCTACCGGGTTGGTTATTGTACAAAGCCGGGGTTTTATCTTCAATTTAACAGTCTGCCAATTGGTTTTTGCATATGATCTGAACCATACTGCTTGTATGCTGTTTTCCATTATTTTTGCGGCGGCTTTAAAATTGTTGCACAAAAAATCAAGGAATGAATTTTAACCTCACACAGATCCCCGACAGGATTAAGAAACCACGCAACAGCGGTATTACCATGGTAATGGATAAAGGCCTTAGCATTCCGGAAGCGCAAAATATGATGAGCGTAGGACACCCGCACATTGATATTGTTAAGCTCGGCTTTGGCACTTCCTTCGTAACACCCAACCTGCGCGAAAAGATTGAAGTTTATAAATCGTATGACATTCCCGTTTATTTCGGCGGCACTTTGTTTGAGGCGTTCCTGATCCGTAACCAGTTCAATGATTACATCAGTGTTTGTAAAGAGTATGGTATTTCCTATATGGAAGTAAGTGATGGCTCTATCAATATTCCCCATGCTGAAAAATGCGGTTATATTGAAAAGCTGGCCAAGCATGGCACCGTACTTAGTGAAGTAGGTAGTAAAGATGCTGCGCATATTATTCCCCCTTATAAATGGATTGAGTTGATGAGCGCCGAGCTGAATGCCGGTTCTACCTACGTAATTGCCGAAGCCCGCGAAGCTGGTAACGTAGGTATTTACCGTGGCTCTGGTGAAGTACGTGAAGGCCTGGTACAGGAGATCCTTACCCAGATCCCCGGTGAAAAGATCTTGTGGGAAGCGCCCCAGAAAGCACAGCAGTTATACTTTATTGAACTGCTGGGCTGCAACGTAAACCTGGGTAACATTGCCCCTACAGAAGTTATTCCATTGGAAACAATGCGTATTGGTTTGCGCGGCGATACGTTTAATTTGTTCTTAAATGGTAAT
>CBIMFG010000529.1:0-4486 GCA_966243125.1 uncultured Niastella sp. | reverse complement strand
GCAATGGGAAGGCATTCAAAACAAGGTGGGCAATGCTGCCAAACTGTTGTATGCAAAAGGCTGCGATGTAAGCGATACCAGCAAGGCCGGTTTTGCCGAAGCCATTGCCGCGGCGCAAAATGCCGATGTGGTGATTGTAAGTGTGGGCGAACGCCGCGATATGAGCGGGGAAGCAAAAAGCCGCGCTAATATTCATTTGCCCGGTGTACAGGAAGAACTATTACAAGTCTTATATGCTACCGGCAAACCCATTGTGGTGCTGATGAACGCGGGTCGCCCGCTGGTGTTTAACTGGACGGCCGACAACATACCCGCCATCCTGTATACCTGGTGGCTGGGCAGCGAAGCGGGTAACGCCATTGCCGATGTGCTGTTTGGCGATTACAACCCTTCGGGCAAATTGCCCATGACCTTCCCCCGCACTGAAGGACAAATTCCTGTTTATTACAATTACTTTAATACCGGCCGCCCGGCACCAGATAACGACAAACCCGCGGGCTACCGCAGCGGTTATATTGATCTGCAAAAGAGTCCGCGTTTTGCTTTCGGGTATGGGTTGAGTTATACCACCTTTACTTACTCCGATCTGCAATTGAGCAAAACCGCCATGGGCGCCAACGACTCTATTGTGGTTACCTTCAAGCTCACCAACAGCGGTAAGGTAGCTGGTGAAGAAGTGGCCCAATTATACCTGCGCGATGAAGTGGCTTCGCTGGTACGTCCGGTAAAAGAACTGAAAGATTTTACCAAACTGTTGTTACAACCCGGCGAAACCAAAACCGTACGTTTTGTGATCGGGAAAGATAAGTTGTCGTTTTATAACAATCAACTGCAATGGGTAGCGGAGGCAGGTGGGTTTGAGGTGATGATTGGTGGGGCTTCGAGTGATATTAGGTTGAAGAGTACATTTGAATTGAAGTAAGTGGAAAGTTAACCAGTTAACCAGTTGATCAGTTGACCAGGAAGAAAAGCCCTGAAGTATGAAATATGCTTCAGGGCTTTTTCTTTTTCGTACCTATCACCGCATAAAAAGCTGGCTTGGGTAAAAACGCGCGGTCGAACAGCAGGGGATAGTTGGTTCTGCCACGTACCGGAAAACCATTCAGCCACGACTGTCCATCGTTCACGCCCCAGAAAGTAACCCGGCTGATCTTGTCTCTATATTTAAGAAATAAGGTGAACAGGTCTTCGTATCCTTTGGTAAGCCGGGTTTGCAGGCTGTCGGGCAAGCCGTTGGGGTAGGGATCCATAACAGCGTTGTTGCTGCCGCCGCCCATATTTACATCGGCTATATTACCACGCAAAGGATTGGGCAGTACGCTCAGGTCGAGTTCGGTGAACATTACTTTTATACCCAGTGCGGAGAATTCCTGAATACTTTGTTCTATATCAGCCAGGGGTATTCGCCCGGCATGCCAGTGTCCCTGAATACCAACCCCATCAATGCGCACACCGGCTGCCTGCAGTTTTTTGATAAGGGCAATGGCGCCGGCCCTTTTTTTAGGACTTTCAATATTATAATCATTGTAATACAATTCGGTGCCGGGCGCTGCCTGTTGCGCCAGCCGGAAAGCGTCGGTTATATAATCTTCTCCCAGCAATTGCAGAAAGATAGATTTTCGCAGCGTGCCATCTTCCGCCAGTGCTTCATTCACTACATCCCACGATAACACTTTCCCTTTATAACGGCCTGCCACCGTAGTAATATGGTTGGTAAGGTACTGCCGCAGGGAATCGGGGCTTTTCATATTTCTTGCAAATGCCGGCAGCTGGCTGTGCCAAATGAGGGTATGTGCATTTACCTTGCAATGGTATTTTTCAGCCAGCGCTACCAGTTTGTCGGCCATGGTAAAATCATACCGGTCCCATTCCGGATGAATAAGCGCGGCTTTCATCACGTTCTCGGGTGTAATGGCATTGAACTGCTGCGGCACCAGCCTGGCGGCGCCGGGATCCCTCTCTTCTATTTGTTGTGAGTTGAGTGCAGTACCTATCAGAAAGTCATGTTGAAAGGTTTTCTTTAAAGCGGGCAATTGCTGCGCATATACTGCGCAGAACGCCAGATTAAGGATGATGAAGCAAGCTGTTCTAAGCATATGAGGTGATTAGGCATGCAAGATGATACAATATGGGAAAAGAGTAGGGCATTTTTTACTGCAAAAAGGGTAAAAATGTTTTAACCGGGCGAACCATTTCTCATTTTTGTTATATACTCCGATGGCAGCATGCTGAATTTACTTTTGAACGACCTGGCAAAATAATTCGGTGTGCTGAAACCCACCTGGTAGGCAATTTCTGCAATGGTCATATTACTTTTTTGCAACAACACCGCCGCCTTGTTCAACCGGAATGAGCGGATGTATTCAACCGGAGTTTCACCGGTAAGCTCCAGCAGTTTGGTGTACAGCGTGCTTCTGCTCATACCTATCTGTTTGCTTAAGCTTTCTACCGATAATTGCGGATTCGTAAGGTTTTTTTCAAGATAGCCCACCAGGTCGGTCATGAATTTTTCATCAGGCGATTCTATTTCAACTTCGGGGGCCGTTAATTTAATGTGTTTGGAGTAGGTATGTTGCATGGTGCTCTTTAAATGGAGCAGGTTCTTTATTTTGGCATTCAATACTTCAAAATTGAAGGGCTTGGTGATATAATCATTGGCGCCTGTTTCCAGGCCTTTCATTTGTTGCTCCTGTCCGGTAACTGCCGTAAGCAGGATCACTGGAATATGGCTCGTTCTTTTATCTGATTTTAGTTTTTTGATCAGTTCAATGCCATCCATTTCAGGCATGCTGATATCGCTTACGATCAGTTGCGGATGCTGCGACAGTGTTTTCTGCCAGCCGTCTTTGCCGTTAACGGCTTCTATCACTTTATAATTATTCCGCAGATTGTCTTTCAGGTAAAACCTGAAATCATCGTTGTCTTCAACCAGCAGTACCGACAGTGCATCGTTTGAATAGTTCTCCTGCTGTACCGCTGGTAAACCGTTGCTGTCATTGATCACCGGTTTGAGCGCCGCCTGCGGCTGGGGTTGTTGTACTGGAACGGTTTCGTGGGCGCGTTTCAGCGGGATCTGAAGCGTGAAAGTGCAACCTTTACCCGGTTCGCTTTCTACCTGTATTTTACCACCCTGTAACCTGATGAACTCTTTGGTGATCGATAACCCAATGCCGGTGCCCTGGTTAAGAATAGCTGTGCTGGTGTCGTTCTGAAAAAAACGGTCGAAGATCAGGTCTTTTTTATCATGGGGAATACCAATGCCGGTATCGGTCACATTGATCCATACCCGGGTATTATCCTGGTCGTCTGAACTTTCGGCCTTTTGCAGATCAACTGTAATATGACCGCCTTCCAACGTAAATTTGAATGCATTGGATAATAAATTGAAAAGGATGCGTTCCATTTTATCCCGGTCAAAAAAAGCATCCAGCCGGTGAATACAGGTTTTAAAGGTGATGGGAATATGCTTTCGTTCCGACATATCCCTGAATGAATCTGTTACTTCTCTTAAAAAAGAAACAAACTCACCTTTCGATAATTGTAATTTCAATTCATGCTCTTCCATTTTTCTGAAGTCGAGCAACTGGTTAACAAGGTTCAGCAGTCTTCTTGCATTGCGCCTGATCATATTCAGTTTGTCGAGCCTGCTGGCAACCGCTTCCCCTTCTATCAACTGGTCTACCGGACCCATGATGAGCGAGATGGGGGTTCTGAAATCATGGCTGAGGTTGGTCAGGAATTTAAGCTTCATGCGATCCAGTTCCTGTACCCGTTTAACTTCCTGCCGTTCCTGTTCCAGGGCAAATTTCCTTCTTAACCTTGTAATACCCCTGTACCTGCTGTACAGCAGCAGGCCGCCAATGGCAAGCACATAAAATATATAGGCATATGTGGTGCGCCAGAAAGGGGGCTTTACATATATTTTTATAGTAGTGTCCTTGGTGCTCCAAATGCCATCGTTGTTACTGGCCTTTACCCGAAAGGTATATTCACCGGGATCAAGGTTGGTATAGGAGGCAATGTTGGTTGTGCCTATGTAATTCCAGTCTTTGTCGAACCCATCTAACTTATAAGCGTATTTGTTTTGTCTGGGTATGGTATAATTAAGGGCTACAAAATTCAGCGCAAAATTTTGTTTATAGTTCAACCGTATTTCGCTGGCTATTGAAATATGTTCTTTAATGGGCGCGTCGTCTGCTGCAGGAACCGATTTGTTGGAGATCTTCAGATCAGTTAAAATTACCTGTGGTACATTGCGATTGACCGTTAGCCGGTCTGGATAAAAGCGATTAAAACCTTCCAGTCCGCCAAACATCAGTTCCCCGTCTTGTAACCGGAGGCCCACCCCGCGAACGAAATTCGAGTTTTGAAGGCCGTTCATATTGGTGAAGTTCCAGAAACTTTTTGTTTCGGACTCGAACCTGCTGATACCGGTGTTGGTAGAGAGCCATAACCTGCCCGTTGCGTCCTCCACGATCTGATATAC
>CBIMFG010000528.1:0-4487 GCA_966243125.1 uncultured Niastella sp. | reverse complement strand
AACAATAACACCGTTGGCAGCCATTGAACCCCAGATGGCGGCTGCGGCTGCATCCTTTAAAATGGAAACGCTTTCTATATCATCTGGATGAATGGACATAAGGTCTCCATCGAAAGGAAAGCCGTCCAAAATAATTAAAACATTCGCATTGGCATAAATGGTAGATTGACCCCTGATTTGTATATTGGGTTTACCGGTATAGTTATTTTCTACGTTATTAAATAATACACCTGGTGCCAGTCCTTTTATCCTTTCAATGATAGTAGGAGCGGGTGATTGGTTGATAAATGTTTTGAGTACTTTATCAGATGCGCCTGTAAACCGGGCTTTTAAAGTAGAACCATAACCATCGCTTACATACGTTGAATCCATTGACACTATTTTTAGGGCCATTTTCACCCAAACGGTAGTTTTTCCTTCCAGTTTTACAGTAACTGTTTCTCTGTCTACAGATGTTAACGTTAGGGTTTTGTCACAGACTCCCTCATAAATAATGCACCGTCCATTTTGATCTGTAGCTTTCGTAATCGTATCTCCCTTTACGCTTATCCCTGTTAGCGGCCTACTCTTTGGGTCAGTAACGATTACTTCCAGTGGCCGTGGGTAAAATATGATCGCCGGTAGATCGACATTGAGGTCAAGGCGGTAATTAAGCGGTTGATCATGGAAGCATATGTTGAGGATCACAGATAATGGCGCTACAGTGTCTAGCGTGATGGGTTTGGTGTATTTTAACCAATCATCAACATGCACAGTCGTTAGTTGTAGCTTTTGCGCAACGTAGTTAACTGCTGTGATCAAAGATGCTTTTTTGTAATGAACTTCGATTTTAGGGTCATAATTTTCCCTGCTGTTTTGGGCAAACGTGATATGGAAGCAAAGTATTGCCACCATAAAAATGCAATTCTTCATACCTGTACCAATGCCTTAAAGCCTTGTATATCCTAACTAACATTCGTTGCATGAGAGCAAAAAAAATTATACGGATTAGTCGGGTATCTTATGGGGCTTGTAAGGATATTTTAAAAGTGTTTAAGAATCTATCCCCCATTTCGAATTATGGCATGCATGATTCGAAATAGGGGATAATTTTGATCAACTGGGTCACTTATAAGAATATGGATCTTGGTACTTCGTAGGAGTGGAATTCAAATAGGACGTAGTAATGACTAATAAAGCAACCTTATACGACCAGGCGTTCAGGTCATGTAACAACCCTCCGGGTTTTTTATGGGTTGACTATGATAGTCTGCCCAGTTATTTCATACCGAAACTTCCATATCGATGCAAGTAAATTTAACGTGCTCCTGATAGGAGGTCTTCGGGGTATTGATGTGCCAACTAATGTTTTGGGTACAGGGTTTTTAAACCGGATATCATATCCATAATATTGCGCGATTTCCTTTAATGCGGCAGCAAAATCTTTTTTATTGAAAACAATAGATGAATTATTAAGCCCGCCGGCGCCATTGTGTATTATTTGGATAGCATCTTTATTATTTATCCTGCTTATCCTAATAATGGCTTGATCACCTGGGACGAGAAGCTTCATTCCATCGGGGGTGGATACTCTTATACTTCCAGCAAATAAGTTTGCCTGGATCATATCCGCATCGTTGTTGGTGATCACGTTGAATTCAGTTCCAAGCACTTCAAGGGTAACCCGGCCCTTATGAATTCTAAATATTTTGGATTTATTCGGAGCAATCTTGAAATATGCGGTGCCTTCCAGTTCAATGGATCTTGCTGTGTCATTAAAGTTCTCCGCAATGTGGATACTTGAGTTACCGCATAGCTCCACTTGACTGCTGTCTGGCAAACGAAATTGAAAATAACCATCGCCGACAGTCGCCAGGTATTCCAGGTCAGATGTTTGCGATAGGGGATAGGCCACTTCTAAATCTTTTTTTATTATCGGCTTGTTGTCCCATTTTCCTATCACTCCATCGGCAACCGTATCCAACAGCATAGCAGGCATGTTCTTGCGCTTAAGTAAACTATTCGTTTTTTTAGGCGATTTTTTATTGCCATCCTCTTCTGTCGATACTTTTGTTATACCAGCCTTATTATTGCTTTTGAAATAAAAGAAGCCACCGGTTAATATGGCCGCAGATAGGACCGCAGCTGTTGCGTATTGCCAAATAAGTACTCGCTTGCCTTTGAATGACATTCGCTTCCTTTGGCGCTTCCATAAAAGATTTTCATTTCTGTCTTCCAGTTGGGCAATCTCCGGTAACAAATAACGGGCATTGGTCAACTTGTCAAAGAGCTGTTGCTTTTGTTCTGAACTCGCTAATAAGTTTTTTAGTTCTTCCTTTTCCTGGCTAGTTAAGCTACCAGTTAAATGCTTTAAGGTGAGTTCTGCCAATCGACTTTGAAAGTAATCTGGCATATTCCCATGTTTTTTGGTAAGGTAAAATGGTTTAAGGCGTAAGGGCAGGTTTTGCTTTTCCATCCCTTATATAAAAGACCAACGGATGACTAGTCAAAAATGGACCGCAAAAAATGAAGTTTTTTTTAAGAATAAGACTGGCGGGGTTGAATGAAGTTTTGTATTTCATGAAAGGGGGTTAATAATCATTGTTTTATTTAATAGCTGTTAATAATATTGACAAAAGGATAAGTAACTTAATATTCGTAAAGGCAGCTTTTAGTTTTACGATTCCACGCTTTCTTCTACTGTTTACTGCTGTGATAGAGAGATCAAGTTGTTTTGCAGCTTCTTCCACACTTAAGCCCTCCAGGTAAATGAGCTTGAATATAGTTTTCGTGGTTCCTTTTAGCTCGGTTTCTATTTTCTGGAAGATGGCATTTACAACTTCGGCCTGGGTTATATTTTCAAATATTTGCTCTTCCAGGATCCTAAATTCATCCTGTAACTCTTTGTGTACCTTCTCCCGGGTTTCGAAATGCCGTAAGACATCTATGCATTGATTCCTAATCGCAGTATTTAAAAAAGCTTCTACTTGCCCTAAATTATCAAAAGCTTGGATATTAGCTTGTAATTTTAATATGGCTTCGCCAAAAGCATCCTCTGATAATTTATTCCTCTCAGGATGGCCAACAAAAAACAAGCTGGCGAAGTATATTAATTTCCGGGATCTTCTTTGGTAATAATATTTCCATGCCTTTTCTTCTTGTTCTTTTAGATCATGCAATAACAATCCTTCCTCAGAATATTTGTTTTCCATAAGGAATCAACGTTAGTTGGTCAATAGTATAATTAATGTAACTAAAGATTTATTCCTGCCTAATTAATACCGAAAGGTTTTAAAAATAGGTAGAACACACACTAAACGATAAAATGTGGGCTTAACTAAAAAAAGGAGCGAGGAAAAACTGTAACTTATCTTAAAAGCAAAATGAAGGTAGCAATGTTTTTGAGAAAAATAAGGCATTGGCTACAATTCTTAATCATAATCAATAAAACATATAAAAAAAGAATGGCGTAGTATGTAGACCACCCTTTTCCATTCAGGGTGCAGCATCTTATTACCATCAACGCCTTTTTCAAGATCAGCAACGCCAGGTAATTTTGCACCTTACTTCCCCACTTTTTTGTTTATTGTCTTAAAAGCCAGTATTTTAACTTCGCGAATTGTAAATGATGACTATCGTTTTTTCATTAAAACAGCTCGAAGGCACTGGAAAACTATGTGGAATTTACGCATTGCAGTTCCACCTTTTTTTGTCTAAATTTATTCTTCCAATCTGCTTCACATTTCCCGAATTTAGGTCTTATCCATCCATTCAAACCCTATCCTGCATCGTTACTTGTAATACACAAGAAAAGTTTTTAAGACAATTGAAACGTACAATTATTTGAATATGCAGGATGTTCAGGGCGATATTAATTTGATGAAGCAGGGGGATAAAGAAGCGTTCAATTCTCTTTACAACCTATTGAGTGATCAGCTAATCACATATTGTAAAAATTTCGTCGGGTTAGAAGATGCGCAGGACATAGCAGCAGAAACTTTTTTCAAACTCTGGAAATCAAAAGACGCCTGGGGCTCTATAAATAATATTAAAGGCTTCTTATATGTCTCTGCAAAAAATGCCTGTCTCAATTTTCTAAAACACCAAAAGGTTAAAGAAGAAAAACAAAAGTATATTGCCGACCTGATCGCTAAGGAGCAGAAGGCGGTTTTGCTAAGCGAAATTGAATCTGAGCTGATTAATCAGATCCTGTACGAAATCGAGAGCCTACCGGAAAACTGCAAGGCCGTTTTTAAAATGTCTTATCTGGATGGATACGAAACGGAAGAAATCGCCGAAAAGCTGAACATTACTCCCAGAACTGTCTTTAACCTCAGATCCATAGCCCTGAAAGCCATTAGAAGCGCTGTTTTAAAAAGAGGGTTACAGATTAATCTAGTCACTTTGATGGTGGAAATTGCCGCGCGCTTATAGTCCAATATTACCCTATTATTATTTTTTTTTGAATTTTCTATAAAATCTTCGGTAAATATCGAACCGGTTAGTTG
>CBIMFG010000527.1:0-4488 GCA_966243125.1 uncultured Niastella sp. | reverse complement strand
TGATGTATGGCCAATCAGATCTGCTCGAAATGTAGTTCAAAAGTTACTTTGATTTTTTTGTTCAATAAAAAACAGACTTGTCTGTATTGTTTATCTATATAAACCAAACAAATATGAGTTTCCAGATCAATTATCGCAACATTAAAGTAAATGATGTAAACCTCTTTTACCGGGAGGCAGGTACCTCCGGCGCACCAGTAGTATTGTTATTGCATGGTTATCCAACCAGCTCGCATATGTTTAGAAACCTGATCCCTTTATTGGCAGCGCAGTATCATGTAATAGCGCCCGATTTGCCAGGTTTTGGCTTTTCCGATAAACCATCCCATACAACGTTTGCTTATACCTTCGATAATCTCGCCCACCATATTCAGGGCTTTATTGATCAGTTGGGTTTACAACGGTTCGCCCTGTATGTATTCGATTATGGCGCGCCGGTAGGGTTTCGTATTGCAGTGGCCAATCCCGAAAAGATAACCGGTATCATTTCTCAAAACGGCAATGCCTATGTAGAAGGATTAAGTGAAGGCTGGAACCCTATTCAAAAATATTGGAATGAACCCACGCTGGAAAACCGGAACGCATTAAGAATGATGACAACCATTGACCTAACAAAATTTCAGTACTTCACAGGTGTGGAAGATGAGTCGTTGGTAGCCCCTGAAGCTATTACGCACGATCAGTACTTTTTGGATCAGGAAGGCAACGTAGACATTCAGCTGGATCTTTTTAAAGACTATGCCAATAACGTAGCTATGTATCCAACCTTCCAGCATTATTTCAAGGAAAAACAACCGGCATTGCTGGCCACCTGGGGTAATAAAGATCCATTCTTTTTACCAGCCGGCGCAGAAGCATATAAAAGAGATCTGCCCAATGCTACCGTGAAATTCTATAACACCGGACACTTTGCACTGGAAACACATGTGCATGAAATAGCCGCTGAAATACTGACCTTTCTGGCAAAGCTGCCGCGTTAATTAAATAGTAAAAACATTACTTATGGAAACTAAAGTTGCAATAGTAACAGGCGCCAGTGGCGGTATTGGCCGCGCTACTGCGTTACGGCTGGCTAAAGATTATAATCGCATGGTGTTGGTTGGCCGCCAGGAGGATGAATTGAAAATAACCGCTGAAAGCATCCGGGCAATGGGGGCGGAACCGCTCGTTATTGTCGCCGACCTCAGAAGCGCAGAAGGGGCAGACCTGGTGGTGAGTAAAACCAAAGACAAATTCGGCCGCATTAATGCGCTTTGTAACATCGCAGGCGCTGTTCCGCAGATCAACCTGTTTGAAATGACAGATGAACAATGGACCGATGGCGCTGAAGGCAAACTGCATGGGGCCAGAAGATTGACCATTAAAGCCTGGCCATTACTAAAGGCATCGAAGGGCTCGGTGGTATTTATCTCAGGTAATTCAGCAGAAGCGCCCAAACCGGCTTTCGCAGCTGTTGCAACGCTCAATGCAGCCATCTGCGCCCTTGCAAAAGCTTTTGCAGAGCAGGGGTTGCTGGATGGCATTCAGGTAAATAGTCTGTTACCCGGTCCCGTTATGAGCAACCGCCGCATCAACTTTCTTCAAAAATGGGCGGCCGCCAATAATGTTTCACTGGAAGAAAGCAAAACGAAGTTTCTGGCAGAAGCAAAAATTGAACGCTTTGGTGAACCGGAGGATATTGCAGAAATGATCGCTTTTATGGTATCGCCCGGCGCAAAATGGCTCATTGGTACTGCTATCAGAATGGATGGCGGCGAAGTAAAATCAATCTAAACAAGTTGGCTGGCAATCGTTATTTCTCCCCGGAAAATGGTATTTTAATGGCATGAAATACCTTATTGTTACGATTGCCAGCTTTCTGCTTATCACTACCAGTATTTTTTCTCAGGCTACCACCAGTAGTTACACGCCCGCGCCGCAAAATGTACAGGCGCGGCAGCAGTTTCAGATAGATAAATTTGGCATGTTTATACATTGGGGTTTATCAAGCATGCTGGCCGATGGCGAATGGGTGATGAACCAACGAAATATTAAAGTAGTTGATTATAGCAGGCTGTTGCATGCGTTCAATCCGGCCGATTTCAATGCCGCGCAATGGGTAGCTACCGCCAAAAACGCCGGGATGAAATACATTGTTTTTATTACCCGCCACCACGATGGATTTTCAAACTGGGATACCAAATATTCCGACTGGAAAATAACAAGTACACCCTATGGTAAAGATGTGTTGAAGCAGTTGTCGGAAGAATGCCGCAAACAGGGCATAAAACTGGGGTTGTATTATTCTTTGCTCGACTGGTACCGCACCGATTATCCCCGCGAAACCGGTCGCACGGGGCAGGGCACAGGTAGAACCGGTAAAAGCGATTATGCCTCATACCTGCAGTTTATGAAGAACCAGTTAACGGAGCTGTTGACGAATTATGGCGATATCATGTGCATTTGGTTCGATGGGCATTGGGACCAAACTAATCCCGAAGGCAACGCAGACCGCTCTTCACGCATTGACTGGAAGTATAACGAGATCTATGAACTCATTCATAAACTACAACCGCAATGTATGATTGGTAACAACCATCATATGACACCATTTGCGGGAGAAGATTTTCAAATGTTTGAACGCGATCTGCCGGGTGAGAACAGATCAGGTTTGAGCTTTCAAAAACCATCCGATGCCCTGCCTTTAGAAACCTGCGAAACCACCAATGGCGCCTGGGGTTATAATATCACCGATCGCAATTATAAAACGGTGAACCAGGTAGTGCGTTTATTGGCAGGCGCTGCTGGCCGCGATGCCAACCTGTTGTTGAATGTAGGACCCATGCCAACCGGTTTAATACAAACTGAGTTTACCGATACGCTGGCCGGGGCAGGGAAGTGGCTGCAACAATATGGCGAAAGCATTTATGGTACGCGCGGTGGTCCATTAAAACCGCAGGACTGGGGCGTAACTACGCAAAAAGGCAAGTTCATTTATCTGCATGTGTTCAAAGCGCCCGACGCCAACGTTATTATTCTGCCCAATGACAAATTGAAAATAAAACAGGTAAAAATATTGGGTACCAATACACCGGTTAAATTCACTAAAATGAGGAATGGAATAGCTGTTTCTACAGAAGGAATCGTTGTAACTGAACCGGATACTGTTATTGTAATTGAGCTATTATAAAATTCAAGCTGCAAGTTTCAAGTTCAAAGTTTCGGGTTCCGGGTTCTGAGCTATCGTTCTTTGTTCTGAGTTCTTTGTTCTAAGTTTGCCGCGTAGCAGTGTATTTCCAACTCTGAACTTGGAACTCTGAACCTGGAACTGAATTAAAACTAAAAACACAGAACTAAAAACTATTCCATAGCTAATATCTTTCCTCCCCCAACATACTTAACCATTTCAACCTGCCCATGTACCATAGAGCCATACGCAATGCCAATGCCCAGTAAACAACTGTAGTTGTCCGTACCTAGCATTTTTAGCAGGTCTTTCCGGAGATCTCTGAGGCTGCAGGTGAGTTCAACGGGTTCGCTGTTGGGTGTTATATTTAACCAATTGCTTTGGTTTAACGCACTATAACCCATCACGTGCTTGTTGCCCGCTTTATTTCCATATTCTCCGGCATTATAGAATACATCTTCAATAATGCCTACAGTTGCAAAAAACTTATACCACGAAAAATTCTCCTGTGGGAAGAAGTTTACGCCGGGGATCAGTGCAGGAAAAGTAACGGAGGCTGTTAATGTTTCTTTCGATAACTCGTACGCAGGTGAGTTGGTAATGATAGTAGTGAACGGCGTGCGCCTATTGATGTTGAGCCCTTCCAGTAGTCCCGGATTTTTGGTAAGCTGTATGTTGCGCTGCCCGTGCTCGCTTTTAGTATCCAGCGCTTGTATGGGGATGAATAATGAGTTCAGCGGGCCGGCTAAATTATAATCGCCCAGGTATTTCATGGGCCTCAGTACATCCATTACCTGGCTGGTCATGCGGGCCCTTCCGCCAAATTCCATGTTGTTTCTACGGGTGGTGGCAAAGGATTTTCTGGTTTTTACCATCTTTTTGGTAGGGCCGCCCTTGGTACGAACAATTGGTTCATCAGAACCTCGTACCTTGTAAATGGAAATATTTCCTACAGTTCCGGAAAGGTCAAGTGCTTTTTTCATTCTTCCCATAATAGTTAGTTTTTAATGCTGAACGCTTAACGCGAAAACCCAAAGTGGAGGCTCTATGCGTTCGGCGTTGAGCGTTTTGCGTTAAGCCTTTTATATGTAATATACGAACTATGTATAGTTTCGAACTAACGTTAGGGTTATACTTTCTTATAAATTGATCTGCGTCATTTTCTCCTCACCTTATTGTCACTTTTCAGCTACCAGGTGTACACCAGGTTCGCACCTGATTCGTATCTGATACACATACGACTCCATGTTGTCACGCAGGTGTTTAGCAAGCGTGCCGTACATGTTTCGTACCTGTATAGATACGAGACATATACGAGACAT
>CBIMFG010000526.1:0-4490 GCA_966243125.1 uncultured Niastella sp. | reverse complement strand
CGAAGGAGATCAGAATACCATCTTTGGTACAGCTTTCCAGGTAATCTTTACCAATGTCGCGGGCCAGCGTTTTCTTGCTACGGTCATGGTCATCCCATTCCTGCGAAGCCATCAACACCGGTACGGCCAGTAAACACAGCCCCACTGCGGCATATTCGGCAGTAGCGCCGCCTTTCAGGTATTTGCTCAGTTGTTCTTTTAACCAAATAACACCCAAACCTATCCAAACTGCAAAGGCATAGAAGGAGCCTACATAAGCGTAATCACGCTCACGTGGCTGTTGACCGCTTTGGTTCAGATAAACCACAATGGCCAACCCTGTAAAGAAGAACAACAGGAAGTTGATGAGCCAGTCGCGTTTGTTACGGTTTAAATGATAAATGAAACCAAGAACACCTAATATAAATGGCAGGAAGAATAATTTGTTGTTGGCTTTGTTGGTTTTACCGGCGGTATCGGGCAGTTCGTCGGGCGTACTGTGACCGAAAATTTTGTCTACAAAATTGATCCCGCTGTTCCAGTTACCATCACGGCGGTTACCAAAGCCCTGCAGGTCGTTTTGTTTACCGGCAAAATTCCACATGAAATAACGCCAGTACATCCAGCGGAACTGATAATCGAGGAAGTAGCGGATGTTGCTCATGAAAGAAGGCTGCGCATCGCCGCCTAAACCACCAAAAGTACGGTATACATACTCCTGGTTACGCTCGTTACCATTGTCCCACATACGCGGGACAATGTGCGGTCCGATCTTGTCAACATCCCAATCGGGGTGCTGTTGGGCCAAACCTTGTTTGTCTTCTTCACTTGGCGCAGCACTGAAGTCCTGCTTGCGGGTTTTACCGGCCGCAACGTATTTGTCTTTTCCGTCTTCACTGCCTTTTACATACATATCGCCGGTTGTAACAAAAGGCGAACGGTATACAAAGTCAGGACCGTACAAAATTGGCCAGTCGCCATATTGTTCGCGGCTCAGGTAACCAACCAAACTTACAGGGTTGTCAACATTGTACATATCTACCGATGGGTTGGCCGATGAGCGCACCAGGGTAGTGAAGTAGGTTGAATAACCCAATATGAGGAAGATGGTAGACCAAAGACCGATCTTTAAAAACGAGATGATATTTTGCTTTACGTAGTAGCAAACGCCAATTAAAACGCCTAATCCTACTAATAACAATACAAAGGTTCCGCCCCCATGTATAAAAGGAAAACAGAACAACAGAATGATCGCCGATAACCAGATGGCAAAAACGGTAAATTTTTGTATTTGTGCTTCGGTGAACAGCAAACCAAGGATCAGCAAGGCGCTGAGCAACACGAAATAGGTACCAAACCCTACGAAGAAAGGAGTACCCAAACTGTTTACAAAGAACTGGTCAAAAAGACCAGCGCCTTTAATAGACCATTGAATAATGGCTACCTGTACCAGTCCGGTAACTACGCATCCTACAAAGAAGGCTGCCACGGTTCCCCAGGTGGTTACTTTATAACGTTTGAAATAATACACCATTACAATGGCGGGAATGGTCAACAGGTTCAACAAGTGCACCCCAATTGACAGACCCATCATGTAAAATATTAATATCAACCAACGGTCGGCGCGGGAAAATTTATGACCGTCGAGTTTGTTTTCGGTATCAACTTCATGTTCCCATTTCAGGATGGCCCAAAAAACTGCGGCCGTAAACAGGGATGATAAGGCGTACACCTCACCTTCAACAGCACTGTACCAGAAAGAATCGGAGAAGGTATAAGCCAGGGCGCCTACAGCACCGGCACCCATAATGGTGATCAGTTGATTTTTGGTTAAATCAATTCCATCCTGTTTTATCAGTTTACGGGCAAAATGGGTGATGGTCCAAAACAGGAATAATATGGTGAAGCCACTGGCGATGGCATTCATGAAATTCACGCCGAGTGCGGCATTGGTTGGATTGTCGCCAAAAAGGATAATGAAAAAACGGCCCAGCAGAATAAAGAGCGGGGCTCCCGGAGGGTGGGGAACCTGAAGTTTATAGGCACTGCTGACAAACTCACCGCAGTCCCAGAAACTGCCGGTTGGTTCCATAGTGAGCACGTATACGCTACAGGCAATCAGGCACACGACCCAACCCACTATGTTGTTCACTCGGTTAAAATTCATAAAGTGTTGGTTTAAAAGAATGGGCAAATATATGGTCTTAGTTTTAAGTTTTTAACCCAAAGTTTTTGTTAACTATTAGATTTATTGGGGGTTAGAAGGGGTTTGGCGCCCGATCTTGCGGGGGGAATAACCGGAAATATGTATGGTGGGAGGAAAATGGTTTCGCTGCCCGAAATGATAAATCCGATGAAGTACCCGTGAAGTTTGTTATAATTAATTAATAACCAGCTTGATATGGTGTGAATATCGAATTTGGCCAGTCTGCCCGTAATTCCTGGTCTTTTGAAAAGAATTTATATTTTGAGCTGACCAGTTGTTGAGTTCCCGTTTTAACTGCCGTACCTTCCTTCCCTAAATATTTTTAAGATGGCGACCGGTTTTTAAGCTTTCTGAATTTATTTCAAAGTTGTGGGACCAAAAGAAGTGCATAAACCTGCAACGTGCATTTACAAACGAAGGAACGACAACATCGTTATTTTACACGTCTATTGGTTAAATCAACACAGTTATCGGCAATAACAACACGTTTATCAAATGTGTCTTAAAAACTCTTTACTTATAAATTTATTTGTTATTTTTATAACACCTTAAAGAGACTTCAAATACACATAATTGTTACATTAATCATTGAAACCACGTTGCGTTATGAAGTCGTATTCTTACCTCTCACTTACAACCAGATGTCTCCTCACCGGATTATTAAAACGTAGAAAGTACATCTGATAACTTTCAAAAATTAATGCGGGCTTGTTTTGTACTAAGTGAATTTGTTTCATTTGTAATGAAGCCTATTTACCGGGTGGTGCATCATTATTGATTACATATCTAATAACCAAGCATGAAATGTTTTATCGTTGTCATTTTTTTTCTGATCTATTTACCAGATGTGAATGGGCAGGACAAAGGGAGCATAAGTGCAATGGGTAAATATGCGCGACCTGGAACGCCCGTTTTATATATTTATCATCCACCCAGGCGATTGCTGGTTCCTGAACCAGGCTTTGCTTCCATTGTATACTCGATCAAAGAAAAAAATTATTTTGCAAGAGTTCCAGTTCATAAAGAACGCGGAGTACTTCAGTTCACCTTTACAGCCCCCGATTCGGCACAAGCGTTGATTATGAGCATTAATGACTCGAATAGTGTTATAATAGATGACAATGACGGATCGGGTTTTGTAATTTACCCTGGAAAAGGAGATAAAAACATTACTGCTTTAGCCTACCTAAATGCGGCTTACCTGCTAAGTTATTATGCGCCCAAAGTGCTGAAGTTAGATTGGGGCAAGGCACAGAATGAGGAATTGGCGCTGTACGAAAAGGTGTATGCGCTGGCGCCTGCTCTCACTAATCAGGATCCATACAACTACTATCTTTTTTTATTATATCGTAAATACGGAGATTCCGTTAAACCCACGTTGTTGTCATATGCAAAAGAAATGACAACTGGTATGAAGGATGAAAATAAATGGATGAACGCCTTGTATATCTACCGCGTTTTGGGGCTGAAAAGGGAATATGACAGTTTAGAAAAGGAATCGCTGCATGCATATCCCCTGGGTAAAGTGGCGCGTGATAAATTCCTGAATGACTTTACCGGTCAAACTAACTATACGGAGGCATCCATATTGGAAAGCATGAAGGACTTTGTGAGCAGGTTCCATGATACTTCGGTGCAAGTGAAATACACTTTCTATATGCCCCTGATCTCATCACTTATTGAAAAAAAGGAATGGAACAAGTTAGATAAGTATGCAGCATTGCTGAACTATAATCAAAATATGGTAAATAACTATAATTCCGTTGCCTTGGACATGTGTAATACTGCTAAAAGTGAGGATGATAGTGATTTGTATAATGCGCAGATGCTGTCGATGAAGTCTTTGAATTATACAAAAAGAAAGATAAGTCAGTTAAAGGCCAACCAGCAGGATGGCTTATTGCAAACAACTTATTACAGGTATCTTGAAACTTACGCCTCGATCCTGTACAAACTACGGCAATTTGATTCAGCCTTTTATTATCAGCAAATAGTATATACACACGCTAAACAACCTGGCGTGGAAACCACTGAACGGTATGCCCTTTATGCCGAAAAAACTCAGGGTCCTCAGTTTGTCTATGACTTTATTATGCAACAATTAATGAAAGGAATAAGTTCTTCGACGCTTCTTCAACACCTGAGGCTGACAGGTATGAAATTAGGCATGACCGATTCCAGCTATAATTATGTACAGGAAAAGGCACAAAGGCGTGCTGATGAAAAAATGTTGCAAATGGTGCGGCAGAAATATGGCGCTGTTATAGCCAGGGACTTTGTGTTAAAAGACCTTGCCGGCCGGTCT
>CBIMFG010000525.1:0-4494 GCA_966243125.1 uncultured Niastella sp. | reverse complement strand
GCCGGCTATAAAACAGGTTTATATACCTCCCCGCACCTGCGCGATTTCAGGGAAAGGTTCCGCGTAAATGGTGAAATGATCGACAAAGATTTTTTGGTTGATTTTTTGGAGCGCATTCAACCCGCTATTGATGAAATAGAACCCTCTTTCTTTGAGATCACCGTGGCCATGGCCTTTGAATACTTTGTTCGGGAAGGCGTAGATATTGCCGTGATTGAGACCGGGCTGGGTGGCCGCCTCGACTCCACCAACGTAATTATTCCTGAAGTATCTGTAGTTACCAATATTGGCTGGGATCATATGAACCTGCTGGGCGATACCCTTGAGGCAATTGCCTATGAAAAAGCAGGTATTATTAAACCGGAAGTACCGGTGGTAATTGGTGAAACCGCTGAGGAAACAAAGCACGTGTTTGAGCAGGTAGCCAGCGAAAAGAATGCACCACTGTTTTTTGCCGATACAAAGCGTTATGTGGCCGAATGGAAATACGAACACCATCAACTGGTACTGCAGGTAGCCAACTCCCTCAATGACGATCGCGATACCTATCAGTTGGATCTGCCCGGGTATTATCAAACCAAGAATTGCATTACAGTACTGGAAGTAGTTTATCATTTACAAAAAGCCGGCTATAAAATAACCGAAGCGCACCTGCAACAGGCCTTGCGTCAGGTGAAAAAACTAACCGGTTTGCATGGCCGGTGGGAAGTAATTCATACCAATCCGGTGGTGGTGCTCGATGTGGGACATAATGAAGATGGCATAAAACAGATCACCGCACAAATTGAATTGAGCGATTACCAGCATTTGCATATTGTGATTGGACTGGTAAAAGATAAAGAAATTGAAAAAGTGTTGACTTTATTACCCAAAGAAGCCACCTATTATTTTACCCGTGCACAAATACCGCGTGCATTACCCGAAAATGAATTAGCCGCCCGCGCGCATGCGGTAGGTTTGAATGGTAATGCCTATGAAGATGTGAATACTGCGGTGAAGGAAGCGATGCACCGTTCTGACAAGAAAGATATGATACTTGTTTGTGGGAGTGTGTTTGTTGTAGGGGAAGTGAGTTTGTAAATTCTATGTTCTGAGTTCTATGTTCTTTGTTATCTCAACTAAGAACATAGAACCAAGAACTAAAAACTTAGAATTTTAATTCTCCTAACTTTAAAAGAGCATACATAATAGCCGTAACATGCATACTCTGAACAATCTGATTATCGCGTACAAGTTGTTTTAATTCCTCCATCGATACCAGTTGAATATCGATGTCTTCGTTGTCGTCAAACTCCTGGTCTTTTACTCTTTTACCACCGGTTGCCAGGTACATGTGCATCCAGTTGTTGTTGGTAGAAGGGTTGGCGCTGGTTTTACCCAGGTATTCATAATGGGTGAACGCATAACCGGTTTCTTCCAGCAACTCGCGGGCAATAGCTTCTTCATAATTTTTATCAGTATCATCAACACAGCCACCGGGAATTTCCAAATGGGTTTCACCCAGTCCCTGCCGGTATTGTCTTTCCAGAATGATCTTTCCATCTTCGGTGAGCGCAACAGCTGTTACCCAGGTAGGAAATTCATACACGTAATACGGCGTAACCAGTTTTCCATCGGGTCTTTCACATGTATCCTTTCGCACCGTAAACCACATATCTTTAAATAAATACTCAGACTTTAAAGTCTTCCACTTCAGGTCTCTCATTGGTTGTTATCCTTTTTAATTTCTCTGTTTTTCATTTTCAATTCTTCATTTCTACCATCCATTTCTTTCTCTTAATGAAGTAATATGCGCTACGTGATGGCGGCCATGCCAGGAATAGGAGCCCAGCAGATAGTACAACGACATTTCTTTCTTTGCTTCGGGATGAAATACCGTGCGGTTCCACGTCTCTGCAGGCAGGGTCAGCAGGGCTGAATGCCAGCGCGTATGTAAGGCATATAACAACGTGATGGAAATATTGATGGGCACTGCTTTTACATCGTTCAGTTCGGCCCATAACGATTCCTCGTAAGGCTTAATGGTTGGATTGTTTTCCGTTAACCCCAGCTTAAACCTGATGTAGGCATTCATATGGCTATCGGCCACATGGTGTACTACCTGTTTTACATTCCAGCCACCCTCGCGGTAAGGCGTGTTCAGTTGTTTTTCATCCAGGTTCTCAATGGCCGATTCCAGCATGCCAGGTAAGAATTGAATATCCTGCAGCCATTCGCGTTTTTGTTTGTCGGAAAACGGTTGCGGTTCGTATTTACCGATGGGATAACGTAAGTCCATATGAATATTATTTTTCTTCTCTTAAACCATGACCAGTCAAATGAATGAACACATCTTCCAGGTTCGCCTTCTTCACTTCTTTAGGTCTTTCAAAACCGGTGGCCACCAGGTCGTCTATCAATTTATCGGGGGTAGCCAGGGCAATAATCTTACCTGCATCAATGATGGCAATGCGATCGCACAATACTTCAGCCTCGTCCATATAATGGGTGGTAATAATTACAGTAGTGCCTTTTGCACGAATTGATTGTATAAGGTCCCACAGGTTGCGGCGGGCCTGCGGATCGAGGCCGGTAGTGGGTTCATCCAGAAAAATGATGCGGGGATCGTTGATGAGCGTGGTAGCAATGGAAAAGCGCTGTTTCTGGCCACCGCTCATATCTTTGAATTTGTTCTTTGCCTTGTCTTCCAGGTTCACCATTTTCAACAACTCGTAGGCATCTACTTTGCGGTTGTACAGTCCGGCAAACAGGTCTATCAGTTCCAGCAGGTTCAACCCGGGATAAAAACCGGATGTTTGTAATTGTACGCCAATCACCGCTTTGATGGAATTGGGATCTTTATCGAGGTTGAATCCATTCACCCAAACTTCGCCAGCTGTTTTTTCGCGCAGCGTTTCAATGATCTCGAGGGTGGTTGATTTACCGGCGCCGTTAGGACCCAACAAACCGAATATTTCCCCTTCCTTCACTTCGAAGCTGATGCCTTTTACTGCCTCGAAACTGCCATAATTTTTGATGAGGTCTTTTACGGAAATGATCACCTTGCTCATGTACTATTCCTGAATTTGGCCCACAAGATAACCCGAAAGTTCCAAAATGTGTAGGCCGGTTTGGAGGAAGTGGCGGGACCGGTTGGGAGGAGATTGAGAAATGAAGAATGAGGAATGAAAAATGAGGAATTAAAAAGTGGAAGAAAGGTGGAATGTTATGTAATTATTCATCATTTTCCCTGCCTTTCTAATTTCTCATTCCTAATTTTTCATTTTTAATTTCCTATTTCGCAAACATCTGCGTAAAGTACAATTGATTCTGCATATTCCTCGTAACCCCAATACCCGTATACTTAAAGTTTCCTTCCATATTCTTACGGTGCTCCGGGCTATTGATCCAGCCGGTTACTACGGCTTTGGCAGAGAGGTTACCATAAGCTATATTTTCGCCTACCTGGGTTGAACCGGGCACTTTTTCATATACATATTTCATGCGGAATGAAAAGCCCTGGTGGCCAAAAGGAACGCGGTGCGTGCCCATATCCATGCTATGGCGACGGGCCTGGTATTCCATAGCGGCATTGTTTTCTAATGGTGGCAGTTTCTTTGTTTTGCGGTAATCGTTCACCAGTCCAAGAATGTCCCGTTCCAAACCGGGCGCCAGGTTGGCTTGCACAACTGGGGTGGAAGGCGTTACCACCACTTTCTTATTGGTGGCAACCTCATCGGGTTTGGTGGTGCTGCTGTTTTTGGGAACCGTTTTGGGTATGGCTCCCCCGCTGCTGCTATAAGCGGTGTTGCTGGTTGTTGTTGATTTTGAGGAGTGGCAACCTGCTATTGTTAAGAAAACACTAATGAAAATTAAATTAGAAACGATTAATCTGCACATATCCTGTGGGCTTTGTAGCAGAAATGCATATTCTATACCAGAAATACAAAGCCGCAAGCTTCAAGCTGTAAGCTTCAAGCCAAAGGCAGAAGGCTTACAGGTAAAAGCCTAAAGCAGAACGGATTCTGATTTAGGCTTTTAAATTATTTGGCTTTGTATTTTGTATTTGCTTGCAGCCTGAAGCTTATAGCTTGCAGCTATGCTTTCAAACATTCATCCAACTCATCCATCATTCCCCGGCTGCCAATAAACATGGGGCTGCGTTGGTGTAGTTCGGTAGGTTCTACATCCAGAATTCTTTCCTTGCCATTGGTAGCGCGGCCACCGGCTACTTCGGCAATAAATGCAAACGGATTGCACTCATACAGCAAACGCAGCTTGCCCTTAGGTTTATCAGTAGTACCAGGATACATAAAGATGCCGCCCTTTATCAAGTTGCGGTGCACATCAGCTACCATGCTGCCTATATAACGTTGCGTATACGGGCCACCGGTATCCTTATTCTTTTTCTGGCAAATGTCAATGTATTTTTGAACGGCCTTGTCGTACTGAAAGAAATTACCATGGTTTACAGAGTAGATCTTTCCAAACTCAGGGCATTTAATATTAGGATGA
>CBIMFG010000524.1:0-4499 GCA_966243125.1 uncultured Niastella sp. | reverse complement strand
CATTTCTTTCCCTGCATCTCATCTTTTACTCAATTCAGGCTTTCCTGCAGTTGCTAAAACTGTTTTTAGCAATCTGCCGGCTAAGCAAATACCATTTAAAAATCAAATACCTGTAAATAACCTAAACCATGAAAGTACTGGTTGCCGATGACCATGCAATAGTTCGTAAAGGACTAAAACAGATCTTGTTGGAAGAATACCCGTTTGGCGAAATTGAAGAATGTGCCAATGCTGAAGAGCTTATACAAAAAGCCAATGATGGCCAATGGGATGTGATCATTAGTGATATTTCAATGCCCGGACGAAGCGGTTTGGAGGCATTGCATCAGATCCGCCTTTCGCACCCTCGCCTGCCTGTGCTTATTTTAAGCATGCACCCTGAAGAACAATATGCTATACGCGCTTTAAAAGCAGGTGCTTCTGGTTATTGCAGTAAAGACCTTGCTCACGAAGAACTGGCAAATGCCATAAGAAGGGTATTGGCCGGTAAAAAATATATTACGCCCTCACTGGCAGAAGCCCTGGCTACCCAATTGGATGAAGAAAAGCAACCGGAGCCTTATAAACGTCTTTCAGACAGGGAATTCGATGTATTCAAATTACTGGCTGCCGGCAGATCAGTTTCTGAAATTGCAGAAAATCTTTCACTAAGTTCTACCACCATCAGCACGTATAGGACACGTATACTTGTGAAGATGAAGATTAAAACAAATGCTGAACTTATCCGGTATGCACTGGAGCATAAGTTTATATAAGCTAATCAATCGTTTGCGTACATGTAGAGTTTATACTACAGCCCAACCGAAAAAATTATTACAAAACAAACACAAAACTCACTATATTAAAGCTTCCCCGATATATTAATTTTGGCTTAAATAACCAACCGACCATTAATATCTTGTGAGATTCTAAACCCGTAGCCCTATGATTGAAGATGATAAAGCTATGATTGCAGGTGCCTATGAAAACTATTATTTCTCCATCAATAAAGAATTTTTAAATCTTACTTCGGCCATGACCTGGCTGATAGATGACCAGGAACAATTGGTTTTCGGTAATCCGGCCTTTCTTCGCTTTTTGGGTTTGAATGAAAACGCCCTGAACAAAAAAGCAGTGGATGTTATTCCGCCGTTCTTTACAGAAATTTTTGAAAAAGCACATCGCAATGTACTGGCTACAGGCGTGGCGCATAAAAAGATCTATAAGCATCCGCTTGCTGATGGCCACACCAGTTATTTCCTGGTGAACATTTTCCCGGTTCCGCATAAAACAAAACGAATGGTGGGCGGCGAAGCCATGGACATTACCTTTGGTTATAATGTGCATGAAGAAATTGCGCGGGCCAATGAACGGTTGATCCGTTTAACCCAGGTAAGCACTGACGCCATTTGGGAATGGGACCTCAAAACAAACCAGGTGTTTCGCAGCAAACCATTGATAGAGCTTATGGGCGCTCCTGATAAGGAAACCATTGGCAATAACTGGTGGTACAACCGCATACACCCCGATGATAAGGAGCGCATTGAACTAAACGTTGCCAACCCGCTGCATAATAAAGTATCCAGCTGGCAATGGGAATACCGGCTCAAATACCTTAATGGCGCTTACAGAACGGTGCGTGACCGTGGCATTGTAATATTTGAAAATGAAAAACCGGCTAAGCTCATAGGCTCCCTGCTCGATCTTACTGAAATAAAAGAACTGGAAAACCTGTTATTGCAGGAAAAGATCAAACACCAGAAGGAAATTGCCAAGAGTATTATTGATACACAGGAAAAAGAGCGCACCCGTATTGGGCAGGAACTGCACGATAACATCAACCAGTTGCTGTTGGTAGCCAAACTGTATATGGGGCTTTTAAAACCAGGCGAAGCGGCCAATAAAGAAATAAGAGGGAAAGTAATTGAATCGCTTGATATGGCCATTGCTGATATACAAACCATTTCAAGGGAAATGGTGCTGCCTAAACTAACAGAAAAAACACTGGCAGATAGTATCAGTGAGTTGGTTAAAGACATAAAAATAACCTGTGCGTTCAAAATCAAATTCCAGTGCCATAAACAATGGACCGATGATATTTCTGAAGGGAAAAAAGTTGCCCTGTATCGCATTGTTCAGGAGCAATTAAAGAACACCATTCAGTACAGCAAGGCCAGCAATGTAACTATTCAATTAATAAGCACCAGTCATTCTATTGAGCTCATAATTCAGGATGATGGCGTAGGATTTTGCCCATTGAAGAAAACAAAGGGCATTGGTTTGCGGAATATTTATGACCGAACCACCTTGTATAATGGAACGGTTGACCTGCAATCGTCGCCCGGTTGTGGCTACCGGTTAAAGGTTACCTTTCCGAAATCGTGAGTGGCTGATCAGGAAGAAAAGAAATAAAGAGCAGCTGCCTGAAAATTGCTAACTTTTAGGCATGCGGTTACAGATCGAAAAAATACAGTCGGCAGATATAAAAGATTTTCGTCAACTTTTCCTGCAGGAAAACAATATTCAGTTCATATATGATAAATGTCATTACTATGGCTGGGCCAGTGTATATGTATTTATAGCCAATGAAGTGCGTATTGGCTATGGGGCCGTATGGGGTTCTGATAAAAGAGAAGACCGCGATACCATTTTTGAATTTTACGTGTTACCTCCTTATAGAAAATATGCCAGTTCTATCTTCCACGATTTCGTTTCCACTTCGGGCACAAAAAAGATAGAATGCCAGAGTAACGACCTGTTGTTAACAGGCATGCTGTATGAATTTGCCAAAAATATTTATGCAGGAGCCATCTTGTTTGAAGACCATGTTGAAACCAGCTTTCAACTGAGTGGGGTATATTTTGGCAGAAATCAAAAAGAAGAAAACAAAGGGGCCGAAGTGGGCGGCTACTATCTTATACAACACAGCGAAGTGGTAGCCAATGGCGGGTTTATGCTCAATTACAATTTCCCGTATGCAGATATTTACATGGATGTAAAAGAAAACTGCCGGCAGCGCGGGTTTGGCAGCTTAATGGTACAGGAACTGAAAAAAGAGATCTATCGCATGGGCCGCGTGCCTGCCGCCCGTTGTAACATCAGTAACAATGCTTCCAAAGCCACTCTAATAAAAGCAGGCATGAAACCCTGCGGGTTTATGCTGATTGGCGACATCAAAAACGGGGGCGCTATTTGAACCTTTTTAACAGTTAACCGGTTGTTGGTAAACAGTAACTATTGACAACGGTCATATATTAACGGCGTAGCATTCAATATTTCTGTATGTTGCAACGTTAGCACAATTTTTAGGGTCTATCGAAATATGCATATGAGATTAATTGGATTGGTTGCGGTTTTGCTAATATGTAATACCCTATGGGGGCAGGACTGTACTACCCTTGGCCAAACCCCCTCAACGGCCTTTCCGGTATGCGGACTCGACACACTTTCCCAACAAACCGTACCTATTTGCGGTTATCATAGTCTTTTTGTTCCTGGTTGCGATGATGGTGCTGCTTATGGTGATAAAAATCCATTCTGGTATCGTTTTACCTGTTATAAAACGGGCACTTTAGGTTTATTGATCACTCCCAACGACCTGGGCGACGATTACGACTGGATGTTATTTGATATAACCGATCACGAAGCCGACGAAGTATTTACCAACACCTCATTAGTTGTTACCGGTAACTGGGCCGGAACTTTTGGGGTAACCGGCGCTTCCAGTTCGGGCGTGCCTTATATTCAATGCTCTTCTGACCCGGCTAATAATAAAAATTCATTCAGCACCATGCCTACCATACAGCAAGGGCATACCTACCTGTTACTGGTTAGTCATTTTACCGATTCACAAAGCGGGTACAAATTAAGTTTTGGCGGTGGAACCGGTTCAATCACCGATCCCCTGAAACCTAACTTTGCCGGAAGCTGGGCCAGTTGCGGTGGGGTTACGGTAACGCTGTTGATGAACAAAAAAATAAAATGCAGCAGTTTGGCCACGGACGGCAGTGATTTCAGGTTATCACCAGCACGCGCCAAAATTGTAGCTGCCACAGCTGTTGGTTGCAGCAACAGTTTTGATATGGATACCGTGGTACTTACCATGAGCAATGCATTACCTCCTGCCACCTATAGAATCACTGCTCAATACGGACAGGATGGCAATACCCTGCTTGACAATTGTAACCAAATGATGACGGCAGGCAATCATATTTCCTTTGTTGTTGATCCGGTTGCACCAACACCATTTGATAGTATTAAACCTGTTAGCTGTGCACCTGATAAAGTAGAACTTGTTTTTCGCCGGCCCATTAATTGTAACTCCATTGCCGCCAATGGCAGTGATTTTACTATAAGTGGCCCCACACCCGTTACAGTAACCGGCGCCACCGGCGGTAAATGCGTAAATGGCGTAACTGCTTCCATCTTTGTAAAATTGTCAGCTCCCCTACAATCAGCAGGTACATACGCCATAACGCTGAAAACGGGTACTGATGGCAATACCATTTTAGATGACTGCG
>CBIMFG010000523.1:0-4504 GCA_966243125.1 uncultured Niastella sp. | reverse complement strand
CTGGTCACCTTAGAACTGACGAAGCACTCTCGTCACGCGCGCCGGCGTCGAACGCATTCCGCGAGAAAAGGGCAAAGGTCGCCGCCGGTGCGATCGATGCGATCGGCGCCGCACTCGGGGGAAGTAAGTGAGCGCCGAAATTGGCGGCCAGCGCAGAAACACGTTCTATACCATCGGCAAACAGATCCTGTTCCAGCGTTTGTATGCCGAACGTGGGTATCATGATTTTGCAGTAGGGTACTCCCCCTGGGGTTCCAATGCATTTGTGCAGTGCGAAGCGCATTTGCCCTACAGTTACAGCGGTACTATTGAAAAAACAGCCTCCAATGTATTGTTCGATATTGTAAATATAGATGGCAACGCATTGGGCTTTCCCTATAACAGCCTCATTGAAAAAGAAGCCGGCCCCGGTGTACACAACAGTGTATTGTGGCAGTGCAGCGCAGCCAAAGCGTTGTGTTTTCAACCTGAAGGCGGCATTAACTGGGCCTTTGGCGTATGGGCCACCTTCGAGGGCAATGGCAGCTGGTACGATTGCAATGAGCACATAAAACCAAGAAGTTTATACTATGCGCAATTGGCCGAAAGACTTGGAAAACCGGGAACTGACCGGGCGCATGTGATGGCTTTTTCCGGCGTGCCTACCACCAGCCCCACCTACGATATGGCCGCCCGGCTTATTGCCGAAGCCTATGAGCCCAATGTGACTATGTCTGACTGGATCGATAAGGTTGACAAATCAAACCCCATCGACATTAATACAGCCGGTATAAAAACCATTGAACAAACAGGTTTTAAAACACCCGTTATTCCGGTAAAACCTGTCTTGGCTATGTCCATCAACAACAACGGCTGGATCGTTTGTAATGGCAAAGTAGTAACAGGCGGTAAACACCACATCAAATACTGGACAGGCAATTTAACTCCTATGGGCATTGGCGTTGCCAAACCGCATATAACCCGTTGGGTACCGGGTAGAACCGGCACCGGGCTTACCGACGATTTACAGGAAGTGGCCAACTGGATGGACAGCAACCACATTGTTGCCCTGGATCATAACTATGGTTTGTGGTACGATCGCCGCCGCGATGATCATGAACGCATTCGCCGGATGGATGGTGATGTAAAGGCGCAGTTTTATGAACTGCCTTTTGCCCGCAGCGGACAAGATACCGGCTTTGACGGCATGAGTAAATACGACCTTACCAAATACAATACCTGGTATTGGAAACGGTTGAACCGCTTTGCACAACTGGCCGATGAAAAAGGACTGGTGTTGTTGCATGAAAATTATTTTCAGCACAACATTCTCGAAGCTGGCGGACACTACGCTGATTATCCCTGGCGAACAGCTAACAATATTAATCATACGCCGTTTCCCGAACCCGTTTTATATGCAGAAGACAAACGCATTTTTATTGCGCAACAATATTATACGGTTACTAATCCGGCGTATAGAGAATTACATCGCGCTTACATTCGCAAATGCCTGGATAATTTCAGCACCAACCACAACGTAATACAATTGATAGGCGCTGAGTACACCGGTCCCTTGCATTTTGTAAACTTTTGGGTAGATGTAATAAAGGAGTGGGAGCAGGAGCACCATGCAACGCCCTTTGTTGCGCTTAGCACCACCAAAGATGTACAGGATTCCCTGCTGGCCGATAAATCACGAGCTGATCTTGTAAACATTATCAATATCCGGTTCTGGTACTATCAGTTTGATGGCAGTTTGTATGCACCCAAAGGCGGAGTTAATTTGTCGCCCCGGCAACATGCGCGACAATTGCGACCCAAACCAACTTCATTTGCCCAGGCCTATCGTGGCGTACAGGAATACCACAGCAAATATCCCGGCAAAGCCATTATGTGTACAATAGAAGATCAGGACGAACAGGATTCAGCTATTGGCTGGGCTGTATTTATGGCCGGCGGTTCCCTGGCCGATATCCCGGTAATAAAAGCCCCGGGCTTTTTAAACGCCGCTGCTACCATGAAACCACTGGAAGCACAGCCTGCCGGACAGTACGCGCTGGCCAACGAAAACAAATCAATGATCATCTATTGCGACAGCAGCGCCAATTCCGCACAACCTGATCTTACCGGCGCTAATAAAAGTTATATCGCCACCTGGATAGACCCGGTTACCGGCAATACACTGAAAGACAATGTTCGCATCAAAGGCGGGAAAAAGATCTCCATTCCTAAACCTGAGGCGAAAAATGCGGTGTTGTGGATTAGATAGTGAGTAGTCAGTAGTGAGTAGTGAGTGGGTTTCCTATTTTTCAGATGTCTGCAATATTCGCGAGCCTACTCACTACTGACAACTCACTACTCACTATCTTTGCTTCTATGAATGAACTGGAAACCTATATCTCCTCCTTCTGGAATATTACCGGAACAGACCTGCAGCAGGTTGCCTCCTTTTTTCAACCTGAAACCATTCAAAAAGGCGCTTACTATCTAAAGCCAGAAAAGATCTGTAGTTCCCTCAGTTTTTTACGATCGGGGTTAATGCGCGTTTATCTCATAGATGACAATGGACAGGAAATTACGCAGTGGATAGCCGGCAAAGGCGGTTTTGTGACCGATTTGGCGGGCATGTTATTTAATGACGCTTCAAAATATTACATTCAGGCGCTTACCGATTGTGAATGTTATACCCTCAACCGTACAGCGTACAACTCTTTGGAAAAGACCGTTCCCAAATTGCATCAGCTCGAAAAACTATTTATAGCCCGCTGTTTTATCTTTATGGAACAACGGGTATACTCGTTGTTGTCGATGAGCGCCGAAGACCGCTATAAATGGTTGTTCAATTACAATCCGGCGCTTTTTAATGAAGTACCGTTGCAATACCTGGCTTCTATGATGGGAATGTCGCCCGAAACCCTGAGCCGGATCCGTAAAAAAATAAGTTCTTGATAAAAGTCAAGCCGTCAGATTTTCTTTTCGGTGACATTTGAATCCTAAATCAAATGACACATGTTTATAGGACATTTCGGCGTAGGCATGGGCTTAAAAAAGACCGCACCCGCTATTTCATTGGGAACTTTGTTTATTGCAGTACAATTGTTAGACCTGATATGGCCAACGTTTTTGCTGTTGCATATAGAGCACGTTATTATACATCCCGAACTCAGTGGCAACCGTATTCTTGAATTTAAAAGTTACCCCTATACACACAGCCTGGTAGGCGCTGTAGGCTGGTCGTTATTGTTTGGCGGAATTTACTTCCTGGTAAAGAAAAATGTAAGAAATGCCATTATACTGGGTGTGGCGGTATTCAGCCATTGGGCGCTCGATTTTTTTGTACACTTTGGCGACCTGCCTTTATTGCCAACTGATCATTCACCCCATGTAGGGTTGGGTTTGTGGGGTTCACCCCTGGTTGAAGTTATTATAGAAGTGATCTTGTTTGTACTGGGTATTATCCTGTATCTCCGCAGCGTTCAATTTAAGAACACCCTTGGAAAAATTGTTTTTGGCGTACTGATCGCGCTGTTTATCCTGGTACAGTTGTCTAATTTCTGGGGACCGGCGCCCGATAGTGAAAACGCCCTGGCCTGGACAGCCCAGTTTCAATGGTTGTTTGTGCTGCTGGCCTATTGGGTTGACCGGAATACATTTGGGTAGATCCGCCCCTTCCCCTCCCCGGAGGGGATTCGCCTAAAAAATATTTTTATAAACCTGTCCAATCGGTCAAAGTCGTTCGTCATTAGTTTTTTAACACTAACTAAATATTAAACTAATGGGACGAGTAATGAGCCTGATCAACATCACCCCCGATGGGTTTGCTGACGGCAAATACGCCACAACCGATGCCGAGTTTTATGAATTTGTGCATGAGCTGCTGGCTGAAACCAGTACGGTGGCTTTTGGCAGCAATACGTTCGAAATTTTTCAGGAGGTTTGGACCGCCAGGCTTCAAGACAACGATTCACCTGAACACCAGGTAAAAATGGCCAAAGTATTGAACAATAAACACAAGGCCGTTTATTCATCAACCCGCAAAACAACCACCTGGAATAATTCCACCATTGAACCCAACCTGAACGCCGGGCAAATCAATGCCTATAAACAGAAAAACCATAAAGGGTTATTAACAATTGGCAGCATGGCCCTGGTAGCATCGTTGATTGAAATGAACCTGATAGACGATTATTACTTCTGCTTTCAGCCATTTATAGCAGGCAATGGCGACATCAGGTTGTTCAATCAATTGAATCTGGATGCTACCCGTCCGCTTAAATATGAGAGCAGCCGGCAATTAAATAACGGTGTTCACATTATCCATTACACAACCGTATAGTAAATTCGTTATACCTTCCACCACTATTTTAAAAACAATTAAAAGCTTAATAAAATGAAAGATTTTCTGTTAGTATTCAGAACCGATATCGCCGCCATGCCCAAACGGTCACCCGAGGAAATGCAGGCCATGACCAAACAGTGGATGGATTGGATAGGTGGCATTGCTGCACAAAACAAATTTATCAGC
>CBIMFG010000522.1:0-4515 GCA_966243125.1 uncultured Niastella sp. | reverse complement strand
ATATTATCCAATTGACAATGATGCATTACAAAGCTATAACCGCTTTATGCATGTGCATTTGTTCGATCACATTGACATTGATCCCAAAAACATTCATATTCCCAGTGGCGAAATTCCCAAGGAGGAAGTGAAGAAGTATTGCCTGGAATATGAACGCATGATAGAAGAAGCCGGCGGCATTGATCTGCAGGTGCTGGGTATTGGCAACAATGGACACATTGGTTTTAACGAACCCGGTTCCAGCATACTTTCCCGCACCCGGTTGATTACCTTAGACAACTCAACCCGTATTGCCAATTCGCATGAATTTGCCAATATTTCCGAAATGCCCCGACTGGCAATTACCATGGGCATCAGCACCATTTTAAAAAGCAGACGCATTTTGTTAATGGCCTGGGGCCCGGCAAAAACAGCGGTGGTACAAAAAGCGGTTGAGGATAACGTTACGGAACAAATACCGGCATCTTTATTACAACAGCACAATGATAGTTTGTTTATACTTGATGAAATTGCTGCGGCAGACCTCACCCGTTTTAAATCGCCCTGGCTTACCGGTGATATTGAATGGACGCCCAAGATGATTCGCAAGGCGGTGGTGAACATGTCGCTGAAAGTAAACAAACCCTTGTTGAGCTTAACCAATAACGATTACCGTGATAATGGCCTTGGCGATCTGCTGGTAGAGCAAGGCGATGCCTACGAAATAAACCTGCAGGTGTATTACATGCTGCGCGACAGCATCACCGGCTGGCCCGGTGGTAAACCCGATCTGCATTTACCCAACCATCCTGAACGTACCAAGCCATACCCCAAACGCAGCGTGATCTTTAGCCCCCACCCCGATGATGACATCATTTCCATGGGCGGCACCTTTCAACGCCTGCACGACCAGGGGCACGATGTGCATGTGGCCTACCAAACTTCCGGCAACATTGCCGTTACTGATGAGTTTGTAACCCGTTTTATGGATTTTGCTGTGGGTTTTGAAGACATGTTTGGGGTAGACAGTAAAAAATCGAAGGAGATCCTGGAAACAGCCCGGCAATACCTGCGATTCAAGAAATCGAACCAGATAGATACGCCGGAGATCAGGTCGGTAAAAGGCTTAATACGCCGTTGTGAGGCCAAAGCAACCTGCCGCTACGTGGGTATCAAAGATGAGAACATTCACTATCAGAACCTGCCTTTCTATGAAACAGGTACCATTGAAAAGAAACCAATGGGTGAAGAAGATGTTGCATTAACCATGGAGCTGCTGCGTAAAATAAAACCTCACCAGGTGTACGCCGCCGGTGACCTGGCCGACCCGCATGGCACTCACAAAGTGTGTCTTGACATCGTATTTGAATCGTTACGCCGTATAAAAGAGGCGGGTGATGAAGGGGTGAAAGACTGCTGGGTTTGGTTGTATAAAGGCGCGTGGCAGGAGTGGGACCTTAGCGAAATTGAAATGGCTATTCCTATGAGCCCCGACCAGGTGCTGAAAAAACGCTTTGGCATCTTTATTCACCAGTCGCAAAAAGACAGCGTGCCTTTTCAGGGAAGCGACAGCCGCGAATTCTGGCAGCGCGCTGAAGACAGAAACGCCAATACCGCTAGTTTGTACGCCCAACTGGGTCTTACAAAGTATGCGGCTATGGAAGCGTTCGTGCGCTGGCATTTTTGATAGTTCAAGGTTTAAAGTGTAAGGTGTAAGGTAGCTCAAAATTGAGTCTCTTATAAAGTCAAAAGCCCCGACGTTACTGTCGGGGCTTTTTTAGTTCATTAATTCAATTAATGTTTGTTTTTCGGGTAATTCTGAAAAAACATACACCGGTATCTCATCGATACCGATATTGAAACGCATGTCTTTCAAATGGGAGACATACCCTTTTACCGGATTATTAACATATACGATAATGAGGTCCGGCAACCTGTTGTTAAGTACCTCTAAGAGTTGTTGAAAATTCTCTACACAATCCGCTTCTACAGGAACTGGTAGATGCTGCAACAACTGCTTCATAGAGAGTACGTTCTCGCTGTGGTCGTAAAACAATATAATATACCTGGTTTTCTCCTGCATACTTTACTGTTTTTATAAACATCAATGTAAAAATTGTATTCCATCATTGGGATTTAGATTGTATTTTCGGTATTCGTATTTTGTCGTAAATTATTGCTTTTATACAAAAAAAGCGTGTTGAAATTGTAAAGTGATCCCCTTAAAACGGGATGGCAGGTTAAAAAAAGTATATATATGAGTGTGTATAATCAGTATCCAACAAATGTACTAATAGCGGAGGATGACGACGAAGACTACATGATATTTTCGTTGGCGATTGAAGAACTTTCGTTTAAAGTGATACTGTCAAGGGCAGAGAACGGCGATCTTCTTTTTAAACTGTTGGACGAAAATAACCCAGATATAGTTTTCCTTGACTTGTTGATGCCCTGCAAGGATGGGCGTCAATGCCTGCGGGAGATAAGGGCAAACAGGAAATACGATTCCATTCCCATTATCGTGTATTCTTCTTTGAGCGATTTGCAGAATATTGAGTTTTGTTACCGCGAAGGATCGAACATGTATGCCATTAAGCCGCATACCCTTACTGAATTAAAGACCATTCTCGAAAAGATCTTCACCATAGACTGGAAAAAAGTACTGTATTTTCCGCCCCGTTCCATGTTTGTGTTGAACCCACAATAATAAAATAAGGGTTTGTGGTACACGCCACAAACCCTTACAATTTCTTTTTCCCCCTACTTCTTTCCTAATAGTAAAAAAACATCGTCGGCGTCTGTATTGGTGTTGGTTTCGCCGGCCGCTTCCACCGTAGCCTGATGAACAGGCAATGAAATTATAAAAGTAGATCCCTGGTTTACCTTGCTTTGCACCGAGATATACCCGTTGTGTTTTTCCACGATCTTTTTACAAAGGGTAAGACCAATGCCCGTACCTTCAAATTCACTGTGTACATGCAGCCGCCTGAACATGTCGAAGATCTGTTCGGCATATTGCTGATCGAATCCAATGCCATTGTCCTGCACATAAATGCGGCAGTACTTTACCGGTTCTTTATTGGAAGTAGTAGCCGTAATAATTTCTGAATGGATCTTTATTGCCGGCGCCTCCTCTTTTTTACTATACTTCAGCGCATTGCTCAGCAAATTCTCGAACAGGGGCCGCATAAGGCCCGGGTTCACATCAATGGTTGGCAACGGTTCAATTTCAACCACGGCCTTTTTATCCTGGATGGTGGCATCCAGTTCATCCATGGCTTCCTGTAATATGAGATTGAGGTTATAATTTACAAAAGTGTCTTTCTCATTATTGATACGGGAAAAGGCCAGTATATCACTGATGAGCGTTTGCATACGCACCGCTGCGCTCTGAATGCGGTTAATGTAATTAATAGCCGGGCCATCGAGCACGGGCTGGTATTTTACAAACAACAGATCGCTGAAGGTGCGGATCTTACGCAACGGCTCCTGCAGGTCATGGGAGGCCATGAAGGCAAAACGGTCCAGATCGCGGTTGGCCGATTCAAGCAGCGCAATGTTCTCGAGCAACTGCCGGTTCAGCTCCTTTACCCGTTCTTCTGAAGCCTTTCGCTCCGTAACTTCCATTTCCAGGTTGTGGTTAATAACGGTAAGCCGCTTTTCCTGCTCAATAAGACGGTGGTTTTTCCGATACAGATCAACCAGCACGCCTACTTTAGCGCGCAGCAATTCGGAGTTAATGGGTTTATAGATGTAGTCTACCGCCCCCATGCGATATCCCTTGAAAATGTTTTCCTCACCATAGTTATTAGCCGTAATAAAAATGATGGGAATGTGCTTCAGTTTTTCACGTTCGTAGATAAGGGCGGCTGTTTCAAACCCGTTCAGGTTTGGCATTTTTACATCCATCAAAATAAGCGCAAAGTCAATTTCATTCAACAGGATCTTCAACGCCTGGCTGCCCGATGCTGCTTTTACAAAAGCATACCCATCGGGAGCCAGAATGGCTTCCATGGACATCAAATTGTCTTCACGGTCATCTACTAATAGAATTTTTGGACGCATTGTTACGGTTTCTTAGTTATCTCAATGGTCATTAATTAATGGCAACAGGGCTGCTTTATTATTTATAGAACCAAACTCTCATTAATGATAACAGCTGATCTATTTTTAATGGTTTTGTTATGTAATCCGATGCTCCGGCTTCAATACATTTCTGCCTGTCGCCTTTCATCGCTTTTGCCGTTACCGCAATAATGGGCAATGTACTGTTCTTGTGTTCACGCCTGATCTTTTGCGTGGTTTCATAACCATCCATTTCAGGCATCATAATATCCATCAACACAATATCGACATTCTTATTTTCCGCCAGGATGTTAATTGCTTCATGACCGCTTTCGGCCGTGATTGCATTGATATTGTACCGTTCAAATGCTGTTGTAAGTGCAAACAGGTTACGCACATCATCATCAACAATCAAAACATTTTTGCCGGAAAGAACATCCACTTTGGATCTTAAATTATCGATGATCTTTC
>CBIMFG010000521.1:0-4517 GCA_966243125.1 uncultured Niastella sp. | reverse complement strand
TCACAACCATAATATGAATTGCCGTAAAAACGCTGTAAATTAGGATCACAATGCAACGTGGGCAATTCATTATCCTGTTATTCCTTGGTTTTTATATAACAGGAACAGCTTATGGACAACAGCCGGCATCGTATCGCCATCTATTCAGGGCATATGAAGACAATGACCTGTTTAATGTAGTAGGAGGTATAACCGATCGCGGTTATACCAATGGCACCAGGGCCGACTACTTCTATATAAAGAATAAACCAGCCCGTTTTTTCCTTCACCGCATTATGCCAAAGGCTGGCGACAGCAGCATAAATACATTTGGCTTTAGCATAATGCAGGTGATGATAACGCCAAAAAACATCCTGAGAAGAGTTCCGGAAAAAAACGACTTCCCATATTCCGGTTCTTTGTTTGCTACTCACTCCCTGCATTCCACCAACTTTCAAAAAAAATACAGCTGGCAAAGCGAATTATTATTAGGTGTACTGGGACCGCCATCACTGGCGCGGCAAACCCAGGTAGGCATGCATCGCCTGGTTGGCTATTTCAAACCAAATGGTTGGGATTACCAGCTTAAAACTGATTTATTGTTGAATGTAAGCGTGGCCGGTGAAAAACAAGTGGCCCATCTTAATAAAGCAGTGGAATTAATTGGCGGCGCGCAGGCATTTGCCGGAACCGCACTCAATGGCCTTTCAGCCTGGGGTACCCTCCGATTTGGAAAAATGGAGCCGTATTTTAATGGCTATTTGTCGAGGTACTCAACCCCTAATGAACGCAGAAGCCGGCAACAGCTTTATTTCCTCATTCGCCCTGCTGTTGAATACACCCTTAGTAATGCCTTTATTGGCGGCGGTATTTTCAACCGGCGTAACCGGGTAATTCCCCAACCTGATCCCAATAGCGATGAAACCGACAATGGCGATATGGTGCGTAACAAAATAGTGGGGCGATGCGATTATGGCGTGGTTGCTTCCTCAGGCCGCATAGGCCTTTCTTATACACTCACTTCTATGACACCCATGGTAAAAGGCACCGGTGGGCAGGAAACCAGTAATATCTCCCTCTACTTCGCCTGGTGATTTGAGCAATACCTGCACTACCCCAACACTACCCCACTCACAGGGAAAAACTACCTTTTTACTACCCATTTACTACCCATTGGCTACCCTTTCATTGGGAAATGGGTAGTAAATAAGTAGTGCAGGTGCAGTTCCAGATACGGACCAGAACAGAAGCCAGGATATGTTGATAAAAATTCTAATCTGATTTTCAAAAACTTAGCAAGTTGAGTGAAATATTTAAAGACTTATTTAAAATAATTAAAAAGATATTTTAACTTAACATTGAATTTGGTAAAAGAACCTTTTATCGTTGCACAATGGAAAGAAACTTATTGTATAAAAGGAGGATCGTTAAGCATCTCTACTTTAGCAATACGCTTTCGTGTGCCGATTTAAGTGACAAGATCCACAAAAGTATTCCGCTTACCACCAAAATGCTGAGTAAGCTTATGGAGGAAGGGATGGTAACGGAAACAGGTTATGCGGCATCAACCGGCGGACGCCGGCCTGTGATGTACTCACTGAAAGAAAACGTAATGTATGTGGTGTCGGTAGCCATGGACCAGCTGGTTACGCAAATAGCTATCCTCGACATGCAGAACAGGAACGTTTCCAGTATTGAATTGTTTGAATTACCCCTGACGAAAAACCCGGATGCACCGGCCGCACTGGCAGACAAGATCAATGAGATCATCAGTAGGTCGGGCATTCCGAAAAATAAAATTGCCGGTATAGGCATTGGGATGCCTGGCTTTGTGAATTCAGTAAAAGGCATCAACTATACCTTTTTAGAAACAGCAGGCGCCACCATTAGCCAGTACATTTCAACCAAAGTAAAACTACCCGTATTCATCGACAACGACTCGCGGCTTATTGCACTGGCAGAATTGAAATTTGGTGCGGCCCGGCAACGAAAGAATGCATTGGTAATAAACGTAGGCTGGGGTGTGGGGCTGGGAATGATTTTGGAAGGAGAGCTGTTTAGAGGGCATGATGGCTTTGCCGGTGAGTTTAGCCACATCCCGCTTTTTTTAAACAACAAATTGTGCAGCTGTGGTAAAAGCGGCTGTTTGGAAACAGAGACCTCACTGTTAGTAGTGATCGAAAAAGCAAGCAATGGGTTAAAAAGCGGAAAGCTGTCGATGTTAAAGGAAAAAGAACTCTCGGCCGATCACCCTGAAAGAGCTTTTTTAAATGTAGTAGCCGCCGCCGGCAAGGGCGACAAGTTTGCAGTAGAGATCTTATCTGAAGCCGGTTACAATATTGGCCGCGGTGTTGCCATCCTTATCCATTTATTAAATCCGGAAGTAGTGATTTTGAGCGGTCGTGGTTCAACGGCTGGCAAAATATGGCAGGCGCCCTTACAACAGGCATTGAATGAACATTGCATACCCGTTCTATTTGAACATACAGAAATAGAAATTTCAGCCTTAGGATATAACGCAGAACTCACGGGCGCTGCAGCCCTCGTGATGGATAACTATGAACGAGAAGAACAACGAAACCTCACCCATGAAATAAACAGGATGTATTGATCCTATCCGAATCCTGATCCGAATTTCCCTTCACAGTATAGCCACGTAAACAGTATAGCCACCCCAGCAGACTGGTAAAGACCTATGGGTTTTGCGAAAGCAAAATTCCAGACCCTGCTACCATAAAGCCAGAACTCTTTTATTGACAATCAAACCAAACTGCTATGACGAAAGCAACAATCCGACTATTGCTGATCGTACTATCATGCATCTGCGCTATTACAGGTACTGCACAGAAGAAAAAAACGATCACAGGCGTAGTAAAGGACAGCGCTGGAAACGCTTTGCCAGGCGTATCTGTTTCCGATGACCCGCGACTACCCCTTTTCTTTACCATTAATAAGAATGGCGAGTACCATGGCGTGCCCAATACCTGGAACGCTACCCGCGTAGCCGATTCAGTACGCAACAATTATTTCTCGTTGTGGGATTCAACCACCTTCACCGAGAATAATGTATTCCCCGGTATTTTATTTACCGCTGCCGAAACCCATTTTCTAAAAGCAGAAGCTTTTGAAAGATGGGGTGGGGGAACCCCAAAAACCGAATATGATGAAGGCGTAAAACAATCTGTTTTGTTTTATTGGAGCATAAATAATGGCAGCAAACAAAAAGGCGATGCTTTTTATGGCACAAAAGATCCTAAGCCTACCGATCTGGCTATTACCAATTACCTGATGAACCCATTGGTGGCTTACGGTACCAACAACCTAGAAAAGATAGCTACGCAGAAATGGATCGATTTTGGAGTGATACAGGCGCACCAGGCATGGGCCGAATATCGCCGTACCAAATTACCGAAGCTGACATTCCCAACCGATGCCTCCTCAGTATTATCACCCAATCCGCCAAACCGGTTATTATATCCCGGTACAGAGGCTTCATTAAATGCGGCTAACTATGAAACAGTAAAGAGCATTGACAACATAACAACGAAAGTTTTTTGGGACGTTAAATAAGTTTATATTAAGTGTTGAGAGTTCCGCCCCGATAGTCTTATCGGGGCTTTTTTATTCCTGAGCGGAGGCGAAGGAGGTTATTAAGATTCAATTGCTTAAATTGACCCATCAATACCATTAACATGGAGATTATTATTGTTACGCTGCTGGTGGCCTTGCTGCTGATAGGCATTATTACCATGGTGTTTGCGTGGCGGGCAACGGCTGCCAAAAACAATACCGACTGGATGGCCATGAAATATAAAATGGATAACCTGTTGGTTGATATTGCGCGCATTGAAACAGCGATAAAACAGGAGATGGTGACCAACCGGCAGGAAACCGGCGATAATACCCAACGCATCCGTACGGAGTTAGCCGCCTCCTTAAAAAACTTTGGCGAGTTGATTAACCAAACCATGGCCAGCGCCACTACGGTTCAAAAAGATAACTTCTTTGCTTTGTTAAGTAAACAAAGCGAACAGAATAACGCCACCACGGTACGGTTAGACCAAATGCGCGAAACGCTGGAAAAGAAAATGGCTGAGCTGCAAACCGGCAATGAACGCAAACTCGATGAAATGCGCGCCACGGTTGATGAAAAGCTACAAAAGACATTAGAGGCCCGCCTGGGTGAATCGTTTAAACTTGTAAGCGAGCGCCTGGAAGCGGTGCATAAGGGCTTAGGCGATATGCAGCAACTGGCCACGGGTGTGGGTGATTTGAAACGGGTGCTCTCCAACGTAAAAACACGAGGCGTGCTGGGCGAATACCAGTTGGAAAGCCTGCTGGAACAAATTCTTACCATTGATCAATACGGGCGTAACGTAAAAACAAAAGAGGGTTCCAATGCATTGGTGGAGTTTGCCGTTAAATTTCCGGGCCGGGGTGATAGAGATAAGCCCATGTGGCTGCCTGTTGATTCAAAATTTCCCAAAGAAGATTTTGAAGCCCTGATGGATGCCTATGACAAAGCCTTGCCCGAACTG
>CBIMFG010000520.1:0-4520 GCA_966243125.1 uncultured Niastella sp. | reverse complement strand
GGCAATTTTTTCTGGTGGCGCCAGAGTTTTTATTGCCCACTTATCGGGAGCTTAATTGTTGAGGTTGCGGCAGGATTCCACCTTTAGTATTATTGAGCAGGACCGTATTGTAGCTTATGGATCCTGTTTTCAGGTGGTTGAACCCAAAACAATTACCTGGAATGTGCAACGCGTAGGTTATGGCGATGGTACCGGTAAAACAGCCTGGATCATTGACTCAGGCATCGACTTTACCCATCCTGATCTGAATGCAGATTCTGCCCGCAGCAAATCATTTATAAATGGCGTAACCTCTGCCCGCGATGAAAATGGCCACGGCACACACGTAGCCGGTATCATTGGAGCTAAAAACAATAACTATGGTGTACTGGGTGTAGCATCAGGCGCCAACCTGGTTGCGCTGCGCGTATTTGATAAAGATGGTAAAGGCACTTTGGGGTCCATTATTCAGGCATTAACGTATGTGAACAGCAATGCCAAAGCAGGTGATGTGGTGAATATGAGCCTGGGTGAAGATACCGTGTCAACTATTTTAGATCAGGCTGTTCAAAACACCGCCGCAAAAGGAATTTATATAGCTATTGCAGCCGGTAACGATGGTAAGAAAGCTTCCATGTATTCGCCAGGCCGGGTGAATGCAAAAAATATCTATACAGTCTCCGCTGTTGATACCCTCGATAATTTTGCTTCCTTTTCAAATTATGGGAATGATGTGGTGGATTTTGCCGCACCAGGTGTAAAAATCACCTCTACCTACCTGAACGGAAAGTACGCCATCATGAGCGGTACTTCCATGGCCACGCCGCACGTAGCAGGGTTATTATTGCTGAAAGGAAGTGCTGTAACGTCTTCTGGCACAGCTAAGAACGACCCAGATGGTACGCCCGATCCCATTGCCCATAAATAATTAATACTTAAGCAGGTTTATATTCATATTGGGGAATTTGTTGCCCAACGCATGCTGGTTCTAAATTTCGATGGATTATGCATCCATGAGTTTAAAACAGAAACAGCCACGCAGATACGTATTTACCGGAAAGCTAGATGCATTCTTCACGGATGTATATTCTTTCGGGCGGTTTATCTCCCGCTTTTTTAAAAGCCTGTTTTTGCCTCCCTATGAGTTTAAAGAAATAGTTAGGCAGAGTTACGCAATAGGCGTAATGAGCTTACCCCTTATAACACTTACAGGGTTTATAACAGGTATTGTATTTACCAAACAAAGCCGGCCTTCGTTATCAGATTTTGGCGCTACCTCGTGGTTGCCATCACTGGTTACAATTGCCATTGTAAGGGCATTAGCGCCATTAGTAACCGGGTTGATCACTGCCGGCAAGGTAGGTTCAAACATTGGCGCCGAACTGGGCTCTATGAAAGTGACCGAACAAATAGATGCTATGGAAGTATCGGCCACCAATCCCTTTAAATTTTTAGTGGTTACCCGGGTAATTGCAACCTCCATTATGGTACCGTTATTAATGTTGTATATGGCCTTGCTGGCCATGTTGGGTGCATTTGTAAATGTGCACAACAACGAACAAACCAGTTTTACTTCCTTTATCGAGAACGGTTTTCACAGCATTAGCTTTCTTGATATATATTCTTCGTTTATAAAATCAATATTATTCGGATTTACTATAGGCATTGTGGGTTGTTACCAGGGTTATAATACTACCCAGGGCACGCAAGGCGTTGGTCGGGCCGCCAATAGTTCGGTGGTGATGGCCATGTTCCTGATATTTATTGAAGAAATAATTGTTGTACAGATCATCAATTGGTTTAGAATGCCCTGATGGAAAAGAAGAACAAACATATTAACAGAACAGAAAAGGTTATCTCCATACGCGATCTATATAAATCGTTTGGAACCAACCATGTGCTGCGTGGCATTGACCTGGATATATATCAGGGCGAGAATGTAGTGGTGTTGGGCAGATCGGGCACCGGTAAATCAGTGTTGATAAAGATCATTGCCGGATTGTTGAAGCCTGATAAAGGGTTGGTGAGCGTATTGGGGAACGATGTGGCAGAGATCGGCATTCGCGAACTGGAACAACTGCGGTTGCGCATTGGGTTTTCTTTCCAAAGCAGCGCCTTGTACGATAGCATGACCGTACGCGAAAACCTGGAGTTTCCGCTGCTGCGAAATTCAAAACATTTAACCAGTGCCCAGGTAACACAGGCTGTGGAAAAAGCACTCGAAGCAGTTGGGTTATCACAAACCATCAACCAATGGCCAGCAGAACTATCGGGCGGGCAACGGAAACGCATAGGCATTGCGCGCACCCTCATTATGCAACCGGCTATTATGTTGTACGACGAACCAACCGCAGGCCTTGATCCTATCACCAGTATGGAAATAAACGATCTCATTAATGAGGTGCAGGAAAAATTCAATACCAGTTCAATCATTATAACGCATGACCTTACCTGTGCCAAAGCAACGGGCGACCGGCTGGCCGTGTTGCTGGATGGTAAGTTTGTAAGGCAAGGCACCTTTGAAGAAGTGTTTACCAGTGAAGATGAACGGTTGAAAAGCTTTTATGATTACAATTTTATAACCTGATTATACTAAAAATATTTTCAAATGAGCAACGGAAAAAACAAACGTGCAGTGATTGTTGGCCTGTTTGTAACAATAGGCCTGCTGATCTTTTTGGTTGGAATATTTACGTTGGGGGGGCAGAAAAAATCATTTGTTCCTACTATTAAGATAACAGCCGTTTTTAATGACGTAAATGGTTTACAAAAAGGTGATAACGTTTGGTTTTCGGGCGTTAAAGTAGGAACAGTAAAAACAATAGATTTTGATGGTGGCAGTTCTAAAATAAGAGTGACCATGCAAATTGAGCGGAAGGCGCAGGAATTTATTCGAAAAGACGCCAAAGCCAAAGTAGGCGCCGAAGGTTTTATTGGCAACAAACTAATAGTAATATATGGCGGAACACAACAGTCCGAAGCTATTGAAGGCGGCGAACACTTGCAGGTAGAAAACACCCTGAGCACTGATGATATGATGGCTACGTTGCAGAAGAATAATGAGAACCTGGTTGCTATTACCACCAATTTTAAAACGGTGAGCAATCGTTTGGCCAATGGCGAAGGCACAGCGGGTGCCTTGCTCAACGATGCTACCTTATATAAAAGCCTGGCAAGCACCGCCAGTAATTTACAACAGGCCGCACACAACAGCGAGTTGTTGAGCAGCCGCATTGCTGCTTATACGGCACAGCTAAGCAAACCGGGTAGCCTGGCCAATGGATTGGTGCACGATACCATGATCATGTCGAACCTGCAGGCTGCTGTACAACAAATAAACAATGCAGCCGATGCCGCCCACTCATTTACGGCCAACTTAAAAACGGTTAGTGATCAACTGCATACCAATGACAATACATTAGGCATGTTATTAAATGATCAGCAAACAGCCGTGCAAATGAAAACCTTAATAGAGAACCTGAGCTCAGGCAGTGAAAAGCTTGATGATGACCTGGAAGCCATACAACATAATTTTTTATTTCGCGGCTATTTTAAAAAGAAAGCAAAAGCAGAAGAAAAAGCCCGGAAGGAAGCAGAGAAGAACAAGCAATAATACACGATTTCAAGGCACACAACACCGATCCACATAACTGTTAAAATTTATATAATGGGTTCCTTTGGCAAACCACTTGCGCCACTATATGTTAGTATAGGGTAAGCTGATTTTTTTAACTATAGCATTAATCAAAAACCAAGTGAATGTCAAGATCCAACTATCCCAAATTCAAAGCATTAGTTTTCTTCCCGCTTTTACTACTGATAGTAGTATGTTTTATGTATGCAGCACCGGCAGCAGATTTTCTGCACAATAAAAAAGCCGATACAGCTACCCTGGTGAAGGATTCAGCTATGGCTAATACCCATGCTAATGAATCTGTGACCATGTATAGCAATTTGTATGGTAAAATGAAACTAGACAGTATGGGGCTTTCGAAAACCGCCTTTGATTATGCGTTGCAAGGGTATACCGATCTGGTTTCAAACGGCTCAATAAAAAACGACCATATTCTTTCCATTGTTGATTTTAGTTTACCTTCTACAAAAAAGAGGTTGTTCGTAATTGATGTAACAACAGGCAAATTGTTGTTCAACACCTTTGTTTCGCATGGCAGAAATTCAGGCAAAGAGATGGCCACAGAATTTTCGAATGATGCCAATAGTTTTAAAAGTAGTCTGGGTTTTTATATAACAGGAACTACTTATAAGGGCGAGCATGGTTATTCGCTGCGGCTCGATGGAAAGGAAGCCGGCATTAATGACAACGCTTACAGCAGAAGTATTGTAATGCACGCAGCTGATTACGTAAATGAAAGCATTATAAAAGCAAAAGGTATTTTGGGCCGTAGCCTTGGCTGCCCTGCAGTGCCACCAGCTTTACACAAGGCCATCATTAATACTATAAAAGACGGCAGTTGTTTGTTCTTATATAGCCCTGATTCGTTTTATGTTTCACACTCCAAAATGATCAACCCACCGGTTAT
>CBIMFG010000519.1:0-4529 GCA_966243125.1 uncultured Niastella sp. | reverse complement strand
GTAAATTTCATCCTTACCTGATTTTCCTACAAACGGATTATCGGCTGGAATGCCATAAGGACTTCCACTGTTGATATTGAGACGGAGAATATTGCCAAACAAATTGGAATCAATATCCTGGCCATTGCCGCCTGCATTGGGAGTATACCAATCGGTAACATGCCCCGGCGCCACATCATCGGCTGCACCGCCATCACCAATGGAAATGTACAAATACCCATCGGGACCAAATGCCAACGTACCACCGTTGTGATTGGACTGGGGGTCATCCATGTCCAATAATACTTTTTCTGAACTCATATCGGCCATATCGCCATTGGCCGATACTGAAAATTCTGAAATACGACTCAGGTTATTCCAGTTAACACCTGCCTGTGGCCCTCCGGCACGGGGTGGCAACTGATAATAAACAAAGAACCGGCCGTTGGTTTTATAATTGGGATGAAAGGCCAGGCCTAACAACCCGCGTTCATCATAACCAGGCGACAGTGTAACCATTTTACTGGTTACATCCATAAAAGGCGTGGCCAGTTTTACTCCGTTCTTAACGATCCAGATCTTTCCAATCTGGTCAATTATAAACAACCGGCTGGTATCACCAGGCGCTGTTACCAGTCCAATAGGAGAAACGAAATTATCAGCAATCAACTGAATGTCTACTTCGCGGTTGTTGTTATCGCCGGGGGGGCCATCGTGTTTTTTACAACCCGTCAACATCAATGCAAGCAACGTTGATGCCGCGAAAAAACGGCAAACAATGGAGGAACTAACTCTCATGGTAGTTTAATTTTTTAATGGTTTCAAAAAAGGTTTGTCAGGCTACAGAAAGCCTGAGCACAGCTACAGAGAGTTATTTATTAGTGGGAATGGTTTGGTATGCCAGATAATTTATGCAAAGTTTGTACCCTGTTAAAAGTTCTAAGTTCAGAGTTCCAGGTTCAGAGTTCTTTGTTTTCCATTTTGATTTCTCTGTTTTTCATTTTTCATTCTTCATTTCACGGCTGATTCTTCATAATAATAAGATTAGCTATCAAACCCGTCCAGCCGGTTTGGTGCGAAGCGCCAAGCCCCCGGCCAGTATCACCATGAAAATATTCGTGAAATAATATGTAATCCCTGAAATGGGGATCGTTTTGAAATTTAGGGTGCGAACCCAACACGGGTCGTTTACCAGCTGAGTCGCGTTGAAAGATGCGCAACAACCGTCCCGCAATTTCATTGCCCACCTGTTTCAGGGTTAAATAATTTCCTGATGCGGTTGGGTATTCTATCTTGAAATCATCACTGTAATAGAAATGATATTTGCGTAAGCTTTCAATAAGCAAAAAGTTCATTGGCATCCATACTGGTCCGCGCCAGTTGCTGTTACCGCCAAACATGGCGCTGTCGCTATCGCCCGGCACATAGGGCACGCTCATAGAGGCGTTATGTATATTGATGCTGTAAGGATGTTTGGCATATTCTTTTGATAACGACCTTACGCCATAGTCGCTTAAAAAGGCGGTTTCATCGAGCATATGGCTCAACAGTCTTTTCATGCGATGACCACCCAACAATCCCAGCAGGTGCGTATCCTGTTTACCTTCTTCGTACCAGCGCGATACCAGCAAGGCCAGATCGGGCCGGTGCCGAAGGAACCAGTTCATGCGCTCTGCAAAAACAGGATTATTGTCCAGCGTTTCGCGGGTGATCACTTCTACGGCAAACAGCGGTATCAGTCCCACCATGCTTTTTACTTTCAGTTTTACGATCTGGTTATTTTTCACGCGTACCTGGTCGTAAAAAAATTCATCTTCGTCGTCCCACAAACCGGTATTGTTTTTACCCATGCTGGCCATAGCACCGGCGATGTACAGGAAGTGTTCAAAGAATTTGGTAGCCATTCCCGTGTAGGCCTTATTGTAAGTGGCCAGTTCCAGTGAAATGTGCAGCATGTTCAGCGCATACGTGGCCATCCAGCTGGTGCCATCGGCCTGTTCTGCATGCACTATATCGGGTAAGGGCGCACTCCGGTCAAACACCCCGATGTTATCCAGCCCCAGGAAACCACCTTCAAAGATGTTGTTACCTTCCTTGTCTTTGCGGTTCACCCACCAGGTGAAGTTGATAAGCAGTTTGTGAAAAAGCGATTCCAGAAACTGATAATCTTTTTTGCCGTTGGCTTTTGCATCCATCCTGAATATTCGCCATACGGCACCGGCATGTATAGGCGGATTGGCATCGCCTAACGACCACTCATAAGCGGGCAACATGCCTGAGGGGTGCATATACCATTCTTCGGTGAGCAACCGCAATTGCTGTTTGGCAAAATCCGGATCTACCAACCCCAGGGTAACACAATGAAAACCCAGGTCCCAGGCCGCATACCAGGGAAACTCCCATTTATCGGGCACAGAGATAATGTCTTCATTATTGAGTTGTTTCCAATCGTTATTACGCCCCTGCCAGCGTTGAGGTGGCGGCGTGGGTAATGCAGGATCGCCATCGAGCCACTGCTGTACTTTATACGAGTAGAATTGTTTATTCCACAACATACCGGCTATAGCCTGCCGGAAAATGAGTTTTTCTTCGTCGTTAGGAATGGTCTTTTCGAGGTCTTCATAAAAAGCATCGGCCTCTGCTACCCGTTGCGTAAACAGGGCTTCAAAAATGGCATCAAAATCATCGAATGCATTGGGATGGTGTTGATCGCTTAACCGCAGGCGAATGGTTTGGGAAGAACCGCCAGGAATGGTGAGCTCATAATTAATGGCTGCTTTGGTGCCCATCATGGCGGGGTTCACTGTTTTTTTACCATGGATCAAAAAATCGCCAATGCCGTCTTTTGGATAGGGTTGTTTATCGTCGTGGTTATACAAGCGCTGGTTATTGGTTTCATTCTCGCAAAACAACATAGTGCCAGCGCCCTGAAAATATAAAGACGACACTTCTAAACGCTCGTGCTCAATGCGAATGGCATGATCACCGTTCTTGTATAATGTAGGTTTATAATCATGACGGCCCCAGGCCCAGGTATTGCGAAACCAAACGGTTGGCAATACATGCAAACTGGCAGCCTCTTTACCGCGGTTATGAATGGTAATTTTTATAAGGATGTCGTCGGTGCCGGCTTTGGCATATTCCACAAATACATCGAAGTATTTATCTTCATCAAACAAACCGGTTTCTATTAATTCAAACTCGGGTTCCTGGCGGCTGCGGCGGCCATTCTCCTGTATCAGCCAATCGTAGGGAAACTCCTGTTGCGGATACTTGTACAACATTTTCATGTACGAATGCGTAGGTGTGGCATCGAGGTAATAATAGATCTCTTTTACATCTTCGCCATGATTACCCTGCTGATTGTTCAGGCCAAACAATCGTTCTTTCAGAATAGTATCTCTTTTATTCCATAACGCCAGGGAAAAACACAACAACTGTTTATCATCGCAAATTCCGGCAATCCCCTCCTCGCCCCAGCGCCAGGCTTTGCTGCGGGCCATATCGTGTGTGGTAGCGCCCCAGGCATCGCCATTGGCACTGTAATCTTCCCGAACAGTGCCCCATTGCCGGTCTGAAACATAAGAGCCCCATCGTTTCCAACTGGGGTCTTGTAGCCGTTGTTGTTCTGCGTTCATTTGTTTGATTTCTACAAACAAATGTACAGGAGAAATGTTGATGTGGTATTATTATAACCTACAATTAATAGTCAACAAAAAAGTGGTTCCAGACTGGCTAAAGTGCGATCCATCATACGTGGCAATGCCATAGCGGCCGTTAAAGGTGAGGGCATTTATATTCCGCTTAAAGGCAACGGGGTCATTTAACAACTGTTGGCCGGTGCTGTTTAATGGCTTCAATACATATTCAGGCAGCACATTGAACATATTGTTTACAGCAAAGGAGGCGCCCAGCCAGGTGTTAAACTGATAGCTGAGATGGCCATCGGTAACTACCTTGGGTTTAAAAACCATTTTCAAATTCCGGTCAAGGCCGGCGCTGCGGAAGGTGGCCGGACCAAACAGCGTATTATTGAAATTAAAACTCAGTTTACCTATTGAGAGATCGCTGCCAAGAATGGCTTTGAATTTTGGCCGGCTCGTTAACAACAACGCTTCCTGCATATAATCAAATATTTCCTGACCGGCTGCTGAAATTAACCTGGGATTGGCCACCACACCCAGCAATTTATTGGCCATGGTATAATTACCAGCGAGGTTAATGGTTATGCGACCGGCATTGAACACCCGAATGTTTTTAAACGTAGCTACCAGGTCGAGCCCCTGTGTATTGGTGCTGATGCCATTGGTAAAAAAACTAACGCCAATGATCCCATTGGCGTTTAATACAGTATCGAGTGGTGTATTGTTATCGGCAGTATGTACAATATCTGAGCTTAAAATAATGCGGTCTTTAATATTGATGTTATAATAATCCAATGTCAGGCTGAAATTTTTCGATGGGCGCAAGCCAATACCCACCGTAAAATTCCTCGAGCGCTCAGGCTTCAGGGCAGGTACGCCTAACATCTGGGCCTGCATACTTTTATT
>CBIMFG010000518.1:0-4533 GCA_966243125.1 uncultured Niastella sp. | reverse complement strand
GTTATGCGTTCAGCGGTTGCCAGTACGCACACGGCTGAGCCGGCAAAATGTTCAAAGGTTACCCGGCGTACCCAGGCATCTTTTACATTTTCCATGGCAATGGCCATCCAGCGATGGGCTTCATCTTTTGGATTGTTTACATCGTAGGCTGAGCGGCAGGTAAGATTTTCTACTCCTATTTGTGAAACCTGGCTGGTTGCGCTGGCAGCATTACCCAGATGGATAAATGTTTCGCGGTCGGTGCCGGCTGCAAAGAGAATAGTGCCATCTGCTCCCATGCCGCTTCCACGGAGAATAACACCGGGTGCTTTTAAAATTAGTTGTCCGTTTATTGCAAATGTTCCTTTGCCCAGTAGTACGGCCCCGCGAATCCCCTTTTCATTCAAGGGCAAAGTGGCTACATAATCCAATGCCGATTGTATGCGGCTGGTAGCATCGCCATTCATGGCGGGTACCACTACGCGCGCTGGTACATCGGGTATGGCTTCATCGGCCCCCATATAACCACAGGTGCTGAAATCAGGGATCTTGTTTCCCTGCGCATCTGGCGTGTATACCAGCTTGCCATCTTTTCCTAATTGTACAGGTGGTAGTTTTGTTTTTGGATTGGGGGGAATTACCTGGGCAGTTGCCAGGTGTGCAGCTAAAATACCAAGCGCAATGGTGTAAAATGATTTTTTCATATCAGGCAGAGAGTATGGTATAAGGTATAAGGTTTAAAGTTTAAGGTAGTTCCCCGCCATACAGCCAGCTAAATTTTGTAGGAGCTTCGCTAATTCGGGATTATACCTTAAACCTTAAACTTTAAACTTTCACCCTTTTAACTACATTTTATCTTTTACCACACTGTTTATAAACTCTTCAATGTTGGTATAACCATCACCATCACGGTCTTTTACCGAATCAGCTGCATCTTTGGGATTCAGTTTGTGTGCAGTTTCCCACGCATCGGGCATACCATCATTATCACTGTCTTTGTAAGGGGTTCCTTTGTATTCAGGATAACCACCTACCTGGCTGGGGTCGGTGATAATGCCTTTTTTGTAAGAGTCAACCGGCATCCGTTGGTGTACATATTTTTCACCGGGGTGTGTTAAAATACCACCTTCCGTATAATAGATCTTGTTTTCTTTCACCTGCTTAACAATACGGGCGTCAACAGGATCGCGTTTTGGCAAGGTAGCGCCTACGTGTTCCAGCACATAGTTGTACGCTTCCTGCGCCGGCATAATCGTAACCTTTGGCATAGGAAATGGTTGATCAACGCGGATCTTTGAAGTAAACTCACCGCAATCGGCCAGGTCACGAACCTGTACACCACCAGCCCAGTTGTCTTTGGTAACAGCGTCGTTGCCTTCCATGATGTTACCGTGTACATACGCTTTACCAAAATCATTCGGGCGTGTTTTATCGCGGCTTGCTTCGGGTTTCAGAATACGATGGCCAATGGGTTGGTCTTTTGGCGTAACAGGACCTGGTTTGTAATAGTTGTTGATGAAGTTGAACAACGATTTGTCGTCACCACCATCGGCACTGCGGTTCCACCAGTTGTACACTACGTTGTTGGCGAAGTTAAAATCACCATCCATGCCAACCGATGGGCTGCGGCTGATGTTGCTCGACCACAGGTTACGTACGAATGCGCTGTTGTGTCCGCCAATGGTACTGCCGAACGCATGGTTATAAGTATTCAGTGCTTCTGAGAAAATACAGTTGGACATAGTAATGTTCACTGTAGGTAATTTCTCAGGTTTTGAACCATCGCCTTTGGTGTATACGTGGCGGTACATACTCATGTTCTCATCCAAACCCCAGCTGGCTGAAACGTGGTCGAACACGATGTTGCCCATGCCATTGCCACCCAATGCATCGTCGCGGCGGGTAACTTCAGTAGCGCCGCGGCGGAAACGCATAAAGCGTACTACCACGTCATGGGTATCAATCCATACGGATTCTCCAGCGATACAAACGCCATCGCCGGGAGCTGTTTGTCCTGCAATGGTGATGTAAGGCGCGCGAATGCTTACCGGGGTTGTTAAATGTATTATTCCTGCTACGTTGAATACAATTATGCGTGCACCACCCTGTTCGCAGGCATCACGGAATGAACCGGGACCGCTATCGTTCAGGTTGGTTACTACAATCACTTTGCCACCTCTGCCGCCGAATGTGAATGCACCGCCGCCTTCAGCGCCGGGAAAGCAGGGGATCTTTGCCTGTGGCAGATCGGATGGTTTGGAAGCCCAGGGAACATATGGCTTTCCTTTTTTGGCTTCCGCTTCTATAATGGGTAAGGCTTTTGCCCACGCTTCATCTGACTTTTTCTTTACTGCTGCCATTACCTGATCAGCTGAATCTTCTACTGATTTTGGAATAGTAGGATATTGTGCATGTGTAACGGTGCTAAAACCTATACAAGCCAGGGCCAGAACAGAAACCCGAAGGTTTTTTTTCATATTAGTGAGATTTTTGTGTTGTTTTGACGCTTTTTAAATTAGTAGCCTTCATTTTGTAAAAACTCTCCTTTGTTGGTTACCGCATTTATTTGTGCCAAAGGTATTGGCCTTAATACACTATAACCTTGAATGTAAGACGCGGCATCGGGGTTATGGAGTTGCACTCTCGAAATTAAAGTATTGGTTCTTTTTAAATCGAACCAGCGTAATTGTTCACCCGCAAATTCGCGTGCCCTTTCATCGAGAATAAAATCTAATGTAATGTCTGATGCATTTACATTCATAGCCGCTTCATGCCCGGGTTTGGCTGCACGTTTTCTTACCGCATTAATGAAATAGGCAGCCGAATCCAGCTTGTTCAATCTGAATTGGGCTTCACCGCCTATCATATACATTTCAGCCAAACGGATCATAAATACATCCCGTGCGCTGTTCGTTTCTTTTTCAGAAGCACGGGTGGGATCTTTGAATTTGCTGAGGGAAATAAAATGGAACCGGTCTTTAGGCACGCCGGTGTTTACGTCGTACATATCGGTTAGATCATACGTTTTATACCGGTATGCGGAGGTGTATTGCTGTTGAAAATCATTCACCGGATATTTGGTACAGAATACAGCCGTGTCGCCCACGTTGAATTTATTTTGCCCTACCAATGGTGCTAAAGCCGGATTTTGGTTGGCATCGGCTTGTGTCCATTTGGGTATTGTTGGCGCATTGTTCGCGATCCATGTTTGTTGAAAGGAGCCGGCAAAACGGGCATCGTCGTTTTCATTAAACAGGTTCAATAAAAACAGGGTAGGCATCCAACGGGTAGCAGGCCAATCGTTGGCCACATCTGCTTTCATGCCGGGTAAGGAAATGTAATCCATCAGGAACATCATATGTCCTTCATTGGTACCACCCCCATTGAGCGTATAGGTAGAAGCATAATTAAGCGCCCATACCACTTCAGCGTTCTTTTCATTTTTAATATCCCACAGATCGCTGTATTTCGTCAACAGTGAATATTTATACGCCTTGATCACTTTGTTGGCATAATTGCTGGCATCCTGCCAGTTGCCACGGGTAAGCGACACGCGCGCAAAAAATGCTTCGGCAACCGGCAAGCTGGCACGGCCATAATCTGTTGCGGTTGGCGGCAGATTGTTCAACGCTTCGCGCAGGTCTGAAAAAATAAGATCATATACATCATTTACCGGCATACGTGTGGCCGTGGTTTGAATGGTTGTTACTGGCACGGTAAGTACAGGTATAGGACCAAAGGTTTCAACCAGGTGATAGTAATACCAGGCTCGCAGGAAATGTATTTCTCCAGAAATTGCTTTCATTCGGTCAGGTGTAAGTCCTGCTTTATCTATCACTTTCAACGCCTGATTGCATTCATTGATGGCCTGGTAACAGGGCACCCACAGATTAGTATTGAGGTTATTGTTGTCAGATACAATTCCCTGGTACGTAGTAAGCGGTGTGGTGGAATTGATGCCATTCACCGTTTTACCGCCGTTGTTTGAAGCATTCGTCCAAATGTCGGTACCGGCTTCGAGAAAAGAATACCCTTCTTCTTTACCGTATATAAAGCGATTGTAGGAGTAGATGCCGTTTACGCCTGCTTCAAAACCATCCGGTGTGGCAAATAAGGCATCGATAGTAGAACCAGCCGGATTATATTCTTCCAGTTTTTTGTTACAGGAGGTCATTACAGCTACTGCCGCCAGCGGTATCAATACTTTTATGAGTAGTTTCATTGTGCTTAACATTTAATCGTTAGAAAGTAAGATTTAATCCACCCACAACCAGTTTATTCAACGGCTGGTCAACAATGCCTTCGCTTTCAGGATCGAAATCTTTGTTGTTTTTCGAGAAGAAGGTCAGGTTCTTCCCGGATACATAGAACCGCAGACCATTTATGCCTAATTTGTCGAGCATTTTTTTCGGCACCGTATAACCGAGTGTAATGTTCCTGAGTTTGATGTAGGAATTTTCATATTCGGTAAGCGTGGTTACGTAATTGGAACTGGCGTTGGCATTGGGTCTTGGATAGGCATTGGTAGGGTTTTCCGGTGTCCAGAAATCCATA
>CBIMFG010000517.1:0-4534 GCA_966243125.1 uncultured Niastella sp. | reverse complement strand
TACAATTTTCACCTGTTTTCCGTTGAGAAAAAATCCTTTATCTGCATCCCATTTATAACTGCGGATGCCAAAGGTGGTAGCATACTCATCTGTTACCTTTCCTTTGCTCGTTACTTTGGTAACGGCTTTGTAGAGGTAAGGTTTTTCGAGGGTCCATAAAACAGGCGCTGCTATGCTGAAGGTTTGTGGAAGGGTTTGTAAGGAACCGATATGCAGGCCCTTTTGCGTTTGTGTACCAACGGGTGCACCTGCGGCATTGAATATGGTAGTGGTAACATCGCAATATTCACCGGTGCCGGTTAATGAAGAAGTAACGGTAACTCTTGCGGAAGAAGCCGAAACCGAAGGCGTAGTAACATAAGTGCCCCAGTTTTCAATATGGGTAGTACCGGTTTTTACCAGCCATACATTGCGATAAATACCGCTGCCACTGTACCAGCGGCTGTTGGGTTGCTGGCTGTTATCCACCTTTACGGCAATCACGTTTTTTCCGCCGTAGTTTAAAAATTGTCCCAGTTCATAACGGAAGGAAATATATCCATTCGGGCGCATGCCCAGCGAATGCCCGTTGATGAACACTTCGCTGTTGCGGTATACGCCATCAAAATCAATATAAATGATCTTGCCTTTGTCGGTTGCAGGCACCGTAAATGTTTTGCGGTACCAGCCCAGTCCGCCGCGTAAGGCGCCGCCACCATTACCTGTAGGACTTGTTGAATCGAATGGCAGCTCAATGCTCCAGTCGTGCGGAACATTCAGTTTGCGCCAACCTGCGTCATCAAAATCAAGGTCTTTGGCATGGGCTACATCACCTAAATGAAAGGTCCAGTTATTATCGAAATCTTCCCGCACCCTGGCGGATTGTGCATATCCGGAATATTGGAAAAGGATACAGATAATGAACAATGAATATCGGCTAAGCTGCATGGTATTAATTTTCGGCAGCGAAGTTACTTAATATCAGGAACCGGAAACAGGATGCCGCCAAACAGCAGGTATGCCCATAACAGGGTCCAAAGGATATTAAAGAACTGCGCACTAATAAATGCCAGCGCGGGCCGGCCACCTTCGGTTTTTACAAGATCGCTAAACCTCGCTTCCAAACCAATAGATACAAAAGCCAGGGCAAACCATACGGTGCGCAATCCTTTTAAGGTTCCGCCTACATTGGCAGTTACTGTTGTTGGGATCAAAAAGGAGAAAACCAGCGAGGCGGCCACAAACCCTAAAACAAACTTGGGAAAACGTTCCCATACCACACCAATCCCTGGCTTTTCTGTTGTTTCAGACGTTGGGTTTTTCTTGTACGTCCACCAGATGGCGATAAAAAACGCTGCAATTCCGATCAGTACATTCTGAGAGAATTTTACGATCACGCCGGCTTTAGCTGCCTTCTCACCTACTATTTCCGCTGCGGCAGATACAGTAGCCGTTGTATCGAGGGTTCCACCCAACCAGGCGCCGCCAACAATTTCCGGAATGTGCAGCACCTTTATAAGCCAGGGTTGCAACACCATCATGGGAACCGCCACCAGCAAAACGAGTGTAGTTACATACGACAGTTTCTTTTTATCGCCTTTGATGGCGCCAGCGGCCACAATAGCTGCAGATACCCCGCATATAGCTACCGCCGATGCCAGTATAACGCCAAACTCATCATCCACTTTTAACTTCCGGCTTATCCATAACGCGGCAAACCAAACAACGCTTACCACCAGCACCGATTGTAACAACCCGGGCATACCGGCTTTAATAATATCAGTAAACAAAGTACCGGCACCGAGAATGATCAATCCGGTTTTTATAAAAAATTCGGAACGGGCCGCTTCTTTCATCCAATCGGGCAGCTTTATTACATTACCAAACAACAAACCCAGTACCAGTGCAAAGATCACATACTCCAGGCCGTAATAATCAACCAGCTTGTTACCTGCAATTACCTGCGCAATAATGGCCAATACATAAATGAGGGCAAACCCACCCGCAAAATTCCTGATACTCCCTCCTGATAAACCAATGGCGGCGCCACTCAAAAGCAGGATGATCAATCCCGTTTGCAGGATCACCAGGATATTTTTAAGCGACAATACTTTTTCAAACAGGTCATTGCTATTGGCCCAGGTATATGCCGGTAATTGCAATTTGAAACCGGTTACCAGGGTACTCAATAACAGAATGGCAACAATGGTAAAACCGCCAATGGTTACGGCCCAGATGTCTTCTGTAAAGCTTGCAAAAAAAGATTTTTTCGCAGGCGCCGGCTCGTTGATAAGCTCGTTGGTTGTAAGGTTGTTTACGTTTGCGTTCTGGTACGACATGTTATAATTATTTATTAGCTGTAGGAATCCCGTTAGTTCAAGTTAATATTTTCTGTTTAATTCTTTTTATATCTCTATGGCAAATACATCGTGCAGGGCTTTGCGGGCCGCATGATACCCACACATGCCGTGTACACCCCCACCCGGCGGTGTTGAGGAAGAACAGATGTAAATGCCTTTGGCAGGTGTAGTATAAGGCGACCAGCGCATAGCCGGCCGGGTATACAATTGCCGCAGGTCTATGATACCGCCATTGATATCGCCCCCAATATAATTTGGATTATAGGCTTCTATCTCTGCAGTATTGAAGGTATTCCGTCCTATTATCAGGTTTTTGAACCCCGGTGCATACCGCTCAACCTGGTTCTCAATAGCGCTCGTCATATCAACGGTGGAACCATTGGGCACATGGCAATAAGCCCAGGCCGTGTGTTTACCAGCCGGCGCCCGCGTTGCATCAAAGACAGTTGGTTGGGCCAGTAAGACAAATGGTTTTTCGGGATGATTGCCTGCAGCAGTCAACCGTTCGCTTTCAACAATTTCTTCTATGGTATTCCCAATATGCACGGTGCCGGCCTTGCGGCATTCAGCGGCCGTGAAAGGAATGGGTTCCAGCAAGGCCCAGTCAATTTTAAACACCCCCATACCATAGCGGTAGCGCTGCAATTGTTTTGTATAGGTTGAATTGAACCGGTCACCGGCTATCTGTAATAATTGTTTTGGGGTTACATCAAACAACACCACATCCGATGCCGGCAATTGATCGATGGTTCTTACATAACTGTTTGTTTCTATTTTTCCACCTATTGAAACAAAGTACGAAGCCAGTGCTTTAGCAATGGAGGCTGAGCCGCCTTTTGGTACCGGCCAGCCTTTTAAATGCCCGGCGGCCATCAAAACCAAACCAATAGCCGAAGTGGCTGCATTGGTTAATGGTTGAATAGCATGCGCCGCCATGCCAGCCCACAGTCCTTTTGCTTTTGCTGTTTGAAATTTGCGCGAGAGGTAGTTGGCTGAGGTTAAGGCCTGCAACCCAAACTGCGCCATTGATAAGGGATGTTTGGGAAAATGCAAGGGCCCCAGCACATCGGGTGCTATCTCAGGCCATATTTTTGTTATTGGTTGTATAAGTTTTTTATAAGCAGCTTCATCTTTACCCAACAACCCGGCTGTTTCGTCAATTGATTTTTTCAACACAGCAGCAGTGCCATCATCAAAGGGATGTGCAGCCGCAACTTCCGGATAAATAAATTCCAGGCCATGTTCATGCAACGGCAGTTTCGACATAAATGGAGAAGACACAGCCATAGGATGGATGGCCGAACAGATATCATGTAAATATCCAGGCAAAGTAATTTCAGCAGTACGTAATCCCCCGCCAATCGTATCCTTACCTTCCAGCAATAATACCGATACCCCAGCCTGTTGTAAGGTAATGGCAGCGGCCAGTCCATTGGGACCGGAACCTACTACTATAGCATCATATATACTCATTTCATTCATTTCGTTTATGGTGAAGATCAGCTGTAAGCTATAAGCCGTAAGCTGTAAGCAAATACAACTAATTCTTGCCTTTTGGCTTATAGCTTAAAGCTTATGGCTTATTTCTCCGGCTTAAACAACACCCGCCCATCTCTCTCTACCAACCACGAAGTAACCGGATTCAAATGATACCCACCCATATCCTTTCCCCTCGCATCTATCAATTGTTTCATCGTGGGCTGAATATAGCCGGTTTCGTCAATGGCGCGGCTCATTAGTTCGGCTTCGCTGCCTTTCCATTCCCATAGGTAACGGAAGGCCGTATGGGCTTTATCCAGAACCGGCTCCTGCAAACGGGCAGGGTTCCAGGTTTTTCCGCCATCGGTGCTTACTTCTACTTTATATATTTTACCGCGACCGCTCCAGGCAATACCACGAATTTCCATCCAGCCTTTTTGCAGCTGCTGCGGATAAGCCGGGTACGTAATAATAGAACGTGCATCCATTACAAAGCTAAACTGTCTGATCTTTCCATTTTTCACCCCCTCGGTATATTTGGAAGTTTCTTCCCGCGTCATAAATGGTTGATCTGATAATTCTATGCGGCGTAACCATTTTACACTGGTGTTGCCCTCCCAACCTGGCAGCAATAATCTGGCCGGGTAACCCTGCTCGGGCCTTATGGCTTCGCCATTTTGGGCATAGGCAATCATGGCATCTTCCCAGCCTTTACT
>CBIMFG010000516.1:0-4543 GCA_966243125.1 uncultured Niastella sp. | reverse complement strand
CATTTTCTGTATTAAACATCATAAATCATTTGTTAACAAACAAAAAACGGTACAATGAAAAAACTGTTGTTAGTATTAGCTATTGGTTCTTTATTCGCTGTAGCATGTAATGATGGCGGAAGCGCAGACACTGAAACAAAAACAGACACTACTGCTGCTCCTGCAACTGTGACTGATTCTGTAGCTCCAGCTCCAGCAGCTGATTCTACTCCTGCTCCAGTAGCTGACACTACTAAGAAAGTAGATACTTTAAAAAAGAAATAAGTTTTTTTTCATATGGCAAGCAATCGTTAGAGACCGTCCTGATCCCAGGATGGTCCTTTTTCAGCAAGCCATAAGAAATTGGCCCTCCCGATACAATCGGGAGGGTTTTTTTATGCCCGGAAGGGAAGCCTGCTGTATCGTACCATATTCGGGTCTGTACCGGGGCTAACTCGCTGATGTTCCGTATATAACTCGTATATGTTTCGTACATGTCTCGTATATGTTTCGTACCTATAAAGGAACGGAACATGTATGGAAGAGGTAGGTAAGATCTGCGACACACAAAGGAGAGATGTGCAAAGCTGTTCCGCAGCAAACCCGAAGATGGGTGCGAGTTGACCGGTTGACGGTTAATCTGTTAATAGTGAGGCTAATAAGTTGGGAGGTTTGGTAATTAGCGCCAGCTGTATTTTGAGGGGGGGTAATAAAAAAAGGTTACCAGGCCGGTAACCTATAAAATAGTAATATCAGGGTTAAATTAGATTTTAGCGTCCACCATATCCCACATATCCTTGAGTTCCTTTGCATCCTGAGCCCTTAGTAGCCGCGCAAGAGGTAATAGTTGCGCAGGCGAAAATAACCAGTGCTACGATAACGATAGTCCGTTTCATTTTTGTGATATTTAAAGTTTACAATTTGCCTGATGAATAAATAAGGGCGAAACGATCATCAGGTCATTCAAAGGTTAACGGACTTAAGGAAGAGGAAAATTTCGAGAGGATTGGATAATTGTAAGATGGTCAAAATAACAAATAATATCCGGCATGTGCAAGCATGTGAGCAAAATTTTATTGTATGTATACAAAAAGTTTTTGGTAATCGTTTCAGCTTAAATACATTTAGCCGTAAATCCGTTGATCGATGAAACGTCCAGTCAAAAAATTTCTTTAAGCATAAAGCAATGAAAATTTTTGACTGGTAAGTTCCATCTGGCCCCGAAAAATAAAAAATTTCAGATGAAAGTACACTTTATAGCTATTGGTGGAAGCGTGATGCATCAGTTGGCGCTAGCCTTGCACAAAAAAGGTTACCAGGTAACCGGTAGTGATGATGAAATATTTGAGCCGGCGCAGGGCAATCTTCAAAAGGAAGGACTGCTACCGGCAGCTATGGGCTGGTTTCCTGAAAAAATAACCGCCAACCTGGATGCTGTTATTCTGGGTATGCACGCCAAAGGCGACAATCCCGAAATACAGCGGGCCCGCGAACTAGGCTTAAAAATCTATTCTTTCCCCGAATATATATACCAGGAAAGCAAGGAGAAAACCCGGGTGGTAGTAGGGGGAAGCCATGGCAAAACCACCACTACCTCTATGATCATGCATGCCCTGCGGCAAGCCAAAAAAGATTTCGACTACCTTGTAGGCGCCCGCCTCGAAGGGTTCGATCAGTCGGTGCAGGTTACGCATGCGCCCATCATTGTATGCGAGGGTGACGAATACCCCGCCAGTGTAATTGAAAAGCGACCCAAGTTTCACTTTCTGTTTCCGCATATTGCCATTCTTACCGGCATTGCATGGGACCATATTAATGTGTTCCCCACATTCGATTTTTACCTGGAACAGTTCACCATTTTTATTAATAAGATTGAACCGGGCGGTTTGCTGATCTATAATGAAACAGATGAAGTATTAAAAAAGCTGGTGAACCAAAACAAACGTAAAGACATTCGTTATCAGCCATATTCGGTTCCATTCCATACTATTTCAAATGGAAAAACCACCCTTACTATTGATGACCAAACCGGCCAGTTACAGGTATTTGGCAACCACAACCTGCTGAACCTGCATGCCGCCTGGTATGTATGTCGCGAGCTGGGTATGAATGCTGCCACCTTTGTAAAGGCCATTTCTTCTTTTACCGGCGCCGCCAAGCGGTTAGAGCTGCTGGCCCGTAATGAAGAAACCATTGTGTACCGCGATTTTGCGCATGCCCCCTCGAAAGTAAAAGCCACCATGGAAGCGGTAAAACAACAGTTCCCTAACCGAACATTGATTGCCGTGCTGGAGCTGCATACTTACAGCAGCCTGAACGAACAGTTTATGACCGAGTACAAGGGCGCTATGGACCCGGCCGATAAAGCCGCGGTTTTTTACAGCCGCCATGCCCTGGAGCTGAAACGTATGCCCGAACTGCCAGGTGAAAAAGTAGTGGCCGGTTTTGGGAAAGCAGGGCTACAGGTGGTGAACGATAAAGAAAAGCTGATGCAATGGCTGCAGCAGCAGAATTACAAAAACGCCTGCCTGTTATTAATGAGTTCGGGTAATTATGATGGGGCAGATATGCTTACTTTTGCAAAGCAAGTGACCAGCTAAAAGTAAATTAGCCCTAAATTGTTACCTCATTTTAGAAAATCTGCATTCCATAAGGGGAAAGTATGACCAATTTGTAATTTTTTACCTATACGCCTAATTTTATAACCATTATCAATTATCATTGTTGAATGTTGCAGTTAAAGAAGCCGCTGGCAATTATTGATCTTGAAACCACCGGGGTGAACCTGAGCTCAGATCGTATCGTTGAAATAGCCATTGTGAAAATTAAGACCGATGGCACCCGTGAGATTAAGCGTAAGCTACTCAATCCTGAAATCCCTATTTCGGCTATATCGCGTGAAATGCATGGTATAAGCAATGAAATGGTGAAAGATGCGCCCACCTTTAAACAGGTAGCCAATGAGATCAAGCAATTTCTTGATAATTGCGACCTGGGCGGGTACAACTCAAACCGTTTTGATATTCCCCTGCTGGCAGAGGAGTTTTTACGCGTAGGGTTGGAGTTTGATTTTAACAACCGGAGATTGCTCGATGTGCAAAAAATATTCCATATGATGGAGCAACGCACGCTGAGCGCGGCATATAAATTCTACTGTAATAAGAGCCTGGAAGGCGCGCATGGAGCAGAAGTTGATGCCGTGGCCACCTGGGAAGTATTAGAAGCCCAGATGGAGAAATATCCGCAATTGGGAACTAGCGTAGAATCCATCATTACCTGCATTGGCGATGATAACATTGTTGATTTTGCCCGGCGCATGATCATGGAGAATGGGGTAGAGGTTTTCAATTTCGGTAAACACAAAGGCCGTTCGGTAACGGAAGTACTAAAAGCTGAGCCTCAATATTATGATTGGATGATGAAAGGCGATTTTCCGATGCACACGAAGGCCAAACTGACCGAGATCTTTAACAGATCATTGTTAAAGAAGGGATAATTAAATGCAAATGTGTAATTTATGTAACTACACATTTTGAATTATTGTATTTTCGTAGTCCAATATCAATTTGAATTGTTTGGAAAACATCGTAATCATACCGACTTACAACGAAAAAGAGAATATCGGTCATTTGATCGATATCATCTTTGCCCAATACAATAATTTTCACATTCTTGTTATTGACGACGGCTCACCCGATCAAACAGCGGCACTCGTAAAAGAGCGTCAGCTTAAGTTTGCCGGCAAACTATTCCTGGAAGAAAGAAAAGGTAAACTGGGTTTGGGTACCGCGTACATTCATGGCTTTAAATGGGCCTTGAAAAGAGGGTACCAATACATCTTTGAAATGGATGCCGATTTTTCGCATAATCCAAAGGACCTGCAACGCTTATACGAAGCCTGTTCAACAGGCGGTGCAGATGTGGCTGTGGGATCGCGGTATGTGAAAGGTGGCGGTACCATAAACTGGCCCCGTAACCGCATTATGCTGTCGAAAGGCGGATCGTTGTATACCCGCATTATAACCTGGATGCCGGTAAGAGATACCACTGCCGGTTTTGTTTGTTATTAGCGGGAAGTGCTGGAATCGCTTAACCTCGATCAGATCCAATTCCTCGGCTATGCCTTCCAGATTGAAATGAAATTTGCCGCCTGGAAACTGGGCTTTAAAATAAAAGAAGTACCTATTATTTTTGAAGACCGCAAATTCGGCGTTTCAAAAATGCACAAAGGCATTGTAAAAGAAGGAATTTGGGGCGTGCTGAAGTTACGATGGCAAAGCCTTTTCAAGGATTATCGCAACCGGGTTAAAAACTCAGGCGTATCTTCCTATTCTACAGTAAGCCAATCAGAAAAGGTACTGGCAAAAACAAAATAGAATAATCAACATATTTACGAGCGTGGTCCATAATCCGGGCCACGCTTTTTTATTTATCCTGAGCGGAGTCGAAGGATTTGCTCGCAATTGTCCTGAGTGTAGTCGCAGGACAAGATTTATTTATAATTTCATATCTTATGCGTAAAGCTTTTCTGCAACTGCACCTGGCAGTATTCCTGGCCGGGTTT
>CBIMFG010000515.1:0-4553 GCA_966243125.1 uncultured Niastella sp. | reverse complement strand
CTTTTTCGTAATCATTCATAGCCAGTTCAAGCGCGCGCGCAAACCCTACAATGCCATACACGTTCTCGGTACCTGCCCGCATATTCCGTTCCTGCCCGCCTCCATAAAGCAAGGGTTGTATTTGAACCTCGCTGCTTACGTATAATAACCCAACTCCTTTGGGACCATGAAATTTATGGCCTGCACCGGAAATAAAATGTACACCGGCTTCTATCAGGTTCAGTGGATAGTGACCTACGGTTTGAACACAGTCGGAATGAAAAATGGCATTGTACTGCCTGCAGAGTTTGCCTACGCGTTCCATATCCAGCAGGGTGCCTATTTCATTATTTGCATGCATCAGCGAAACCAGGGTTTTTTGCCCGGCGTTGGCGCTGCTTTGTAATAGTTCCTCCAGGTTCGCATAATCTATTTCCCCTTTGCTCGTTAACGCCACCAGTGAAAATGGCACCTTGTTCATGCGGCTGTAATATTCAACCGTATGCAGCACGGCATGGTGTTCAATAGGGGAGGTGATGATATGCGTGCAGCCCAGGTCGCGAACAGCTGCAGCAATAGCGGTGTTGTTGCTTTCGGTACCACCGCTGGTAAAGAAAATAGTGGTGGGCGATACGCCTAATTGTTTGGCTACTTTTTTTCGTGCGGTCTCCATGCCCAACCGGGCCGTTCTGCCGGCTGAATAGGAAGAAGACGGGTTGCCAAAGGTTTCTTTCATAAAAGGCAACATGGTGTCAAGTACCTCACTGTCTAAAGGGGTGGTAGCAGCATTGTCAAAATAGATGATCGAAGACATGTTCCGCTGTTTGCTTATTTTAGTTATTTAATTTTTTATAGAGCGTTACTCCTTTTTGCAGGAATTGAGCATACTGGTCAATGTTATAATCGGCGCCTTGTGGGGGTATCAAGGGCTGCTTGGTATTTGGATCAAGCAACACATAAAAGGGTTGCGAATTGGCTTTGAACTGACTGGTTTGCAAATAGCTCCATTTATTGCCAATGGTTTTTATTTGCCGGCCTTCGGGCGTGGTATACACTTCGCCTTCGGCCAGGTCGGTTTTATCATCCACATACAATTGAATGAGCACGTACTCGTCGTTGATCAGATTCGATACAACTGCATCGGGCCATACATTGGCTTCCATTTTGCGGCAGTTCACACAGGCATGGCCGGTAAAATCGATCATTACCGGCTTACCTGCATGTTGAGCATAGGCTATACCTTCATCATAATCAAAAAAAGGTTGAAACCCTTTGGGGGCATCAAAAAGATCGGCATACTTACGCACTGTTTTGTCTTCAGGTTGTTTTTTATGGCTAACTTCTGATGACAGATCAAAATCCTGGCTCGACATAGGCGGTAAAAAAGCACTTACGCTTTTTAGCGGAGCACCCCACAAGCCAGGTATCATATAGATGGTGAACGATAAACAAACAATTGCTAGAAATAACCGGGGAACGGTAAGGTGGGTAACTGTACTATCATGACCGAACCGCAGCTTTCCCAATAAATAAAAACCCAATAAACCAAAGATGATGATCCACAGGGACAGAAACACTTCCCGGTCGAACCACTTCCAATGATAGGCGAGATCAACATTGCTCAGAAACTTAAGCGCCAGCGCCAGATCAATAAATCCCAACGTTACTATTACACTGAACAGCCAGCCGCCCGAGTTGGGCAGTGAACCTAACCAGGAGGGAAACAAGGCAAAAAGCGTAAAAGGAAGCGCGAGCGCCAGCGAAAATCCAAACATGCCTACGGCAGGGCCCAGCAAGGCGCCGGTAGTAGCGGCCTGTACCAGCAAGGTGCCGATAATAGGACCTGTACAACTAAACGAAACCAGCGCCAGCGTGGCCGCCATAAAAAATATTCCGGCCAGGCTTTTACCGCCCGATTTATTACTCACTTTATTTACCCAGCTGGCAGGTAATACTATTTCAAAAGCGCCCAGGAAGGAAGCTGCAAAAACTACCAGTAATAAAAAGAAAAAGAAATTAAAGATGCCGTTGGTGGAAAGTGCATTCAATGCATCTGCACCAAACGATACGGTGATCAACAAACCTAATAATACATATAATACGATGATGCTAAGTCCGTATAACATGGCTTTACCTGCAGCCGACCTTTGGCCCCCACCTTTGGTAAAAAAGCTTACCGTCATGGGAAGCATGGGGAAAATGCATGGCATTAAAACAGCGGCAAAACCGCCTAAAAGCCCCGCAATGAAAATGGCTGATAAGCTTTGCGGACTGCTGCTTTGCGCATTGGTGATGGTTGCTGTAGTATTTACAACGGTGTTGGCAGCAGCTTTGGGTAAACTGTCGGCAGCAGTAACTGCTGTGGTGCTGTCGGTTATTGGCGTAAAGTCAATATCAGCAGTAGATAATGTATCCTGTGCCAGGGCTGGTGGCGCCAGTAACAGCAAAAAAGAAAACACCGTCAGCCAGGTACGCCATCTTTTACGGGAATCAGAACGCATGGTAGTAAAGATGATGGGTTATTTGATAGGGATGCTGAATGGTTGTGTATTGGGCGGAAGACATTTTTCATCGTTACAGGTCATGTATTCAACGCTGCCCTTTACAGTGGTTTGTTGTTTTGCCAGTTTTACTTTTTGCTGAAAGATCACTGACTTTTCAAAATAGGCCACGTTCATATTAAAAGCGCTTTCCATTTTTACGATGGGCTTGGGTTCCTGGGTTTTGCCATTCAACGTATATTCTTTTGATGGCGCAAATGTAAAGGTGGTTTTAACCGGGCCGCCTTCACCTACTGTTTGTGAATACAGGTGCCAGCCATTATCAATAGTAGCTTTAATAAACACCACCGCTTCTGTGGCGTTTATTTTTTTGGCGCCATAACTCCAATGTACCGGGTTCACAATTTGTGCTTTCAGCAAATGGCCACACAATACAAGGGCAGCAGCGAAAAATAATTTCGTTGTGAGTTGCATAAACAGTATTTAAATTGAAAAGGTGTAGTGATCTAATGCCTGATAAAATTGAAGAATTTGATCTTTAATTCCAATGGGTAGGTCAATATTCCGTAAATTTTCCGGTTATTTGTTTTATTTCTTACTTTTATTCGGGTAACCTCTTTTTTGATCAATGATTTCTGATACTTTTCTATATGCAAACAGGCGAATTAGACGAAACAGACTGGCAGATCCTGCGCATTTTGCAGCAAGACGCTTCCCTTACCAATAAAGAGATTGCTTATGCATTGAATAAATCGGTAGCAACCATTCATGAACGCATACGCCGGTTGAAAGAGCAGGGATATGTAACAAAAGTGGTAGCCTTGCTCGATCGCAAAAAGATCAACAAAGGGCTTATTGCCTTTTCCCAGGTGTTGCTGAGCGATCATACTGCGCAAACACTGGCTGCATTTGAAAAGGAAGTGGCGCGCTTTCCCGAAGTGATGGAGTGTTTTCAAATGACAGGCACTTTCGATTTTGTATTACGCATTGCCACCAGCGATATGGATGCCTACCATGATTTTTACCGTAATAAACTGGCTACATTACCCAATATAACTACCGTACAAAGCTTTTTTGTACTTTCAGAAACCAAAAGTGTAACTGCTTATCCTATCTGATCAATATTGTTTATGACAATTTCGCCGGGTGCGGCGGCTGCCTATGTAATAATAAAGATCCCCGACGGTACCGCCGGGGATCTTGTAATGTTTGCCCTATTGCTGCTACGGTGTCACCAGCTTCTCCAGCGTACTCATCAATTCTTCCCCGCGTAAATTAGCTGCAATGATCTTTCCATTCTTATCTATCAAAAAGTTCTGCGGAACGCTTTGCACGCCGTACAGTTTGGCAACCTGGTTATCCCAAAACTGCAAATCGGAAACATGCGTCCAGGCGCCAAGCCCGTCTTTTTGAATAGCCTGCAGCCAGTCTGCTTTATGACCCGCCTTGTCGAGCGATACGCTCAGTACGGTAAAATTTTTTTCCTTGAACTGGTTGTAAGCCTTTACCACATTGGGGTTCTCTTTACGGCAGGGCCCGCACCAGGAAGCCCAGAAATCGAGCAGCACATACTTCCCTTTAAAATCGGAAAGCTTTACGGGTTTGTCGTTTTCGTCGTTTTGCGTGAATTCGGGCGCCTGTGAACCAATGGTTACCGCCCGTCTTTTTTCGATGGAGTTTTTCATGGCTGTACCTGAATAACTTTCCCGCACCCGGGCCGATAAACTGTTGAACACGGGTTCAATAGTGGGTACGTCTATCACCGCACCGGCTGCTTCTCTTAGTACATTTATACTTACGTAAGAATCCGGATTGGCTTTTATGTATTCGAATTGTTTGGCCTTGTAGCGCTCGTAAATGGCTTCGTATTGTTTTTCCAAACCGGGGAGCAGTGCAGTGTCGCTTTTGACGGCGGCCCGGTATTGGGCCGATACGCCGTCCATTTCTTTTTGCACAGGCTCCATAAACGTCCGGTATTTTTTATACTCCGCATTTACGGGCGAACCGGCGAAGCTCGCTTGCTTCACTGAATCTTTCGAGGTTACTTTTATCTCGATTTTATCGAGGTATAGA
>CBIMFG010000514.1:0-4558 GCA_966243125.1 uncultured Niastella sp. | reverse complement strand
TCGTATCATTGCAGCTTAGAAATGCAGACCAGGCACCCATTGTATTTAAATCAGCTGCTGCATACATTATTGTGTCTGTGCCTGGTAAACTGGGGGGGTATCTACGTATTTTTTCATCTTTAGCATCTGCCCATAATTTCCAATCAGGATGCACCGCCCTATAATAATACGTTTTGTATTCCAACACCATTTTCCCGGCATCCAGCTTGTTGTACCTGTTTTTAATATCATTTTCAATACTTGTCCAATCAGGGTTATCATGCCCCTTTTTAACTTGTTTTGTACGAGGTACAATCTCCTGTTCTCTTATTGTTTTATTAACTAACCGCTGACCTGCACCTAGCCAATTCATAATCGTATCTACTTTCCCTGGTCGCTGATAGCAAAGAGCGAAATATTTATCCTTTACACTCATTAGATTAAATGCTAGAAATAGATCGAATGTTGATCTGGTGAATCCATCCTCACCTTCCAATTTGTCTAGATATTTAATTTTGTACCGTTCTGCCATCTTTTGGGCAGTTTCGTTATCTGCCACCAAATTCTTCGTAAAAATGGCTAACTCTCCTAGCTTTTCTACAGGCACTTTTTTCCCTTTTTTATAATCTTCATACAGTCCGTACATGAGCGGTTTTTGGGGATCAAGTGCAAGTTTGCTAACTCGAATAAAATCCGTAGCTTTTTTAAATCCTAATTCTGAATGAACCAGTACTGCATTGGGCGTAAAGTATAACAGCGTAGGATAACCTGTGATTTTATATGTACTTGCAATTGATGCTGCATCATTATACCAACTTCTTACCTGCTCATCATCCTTTGCCGTTTTATCCATCTGAACTTTTACCGCGATAAAATTTTCTTTTACAAATGAACCAACATTTTTATTTGAATATACCTGCTCGTCCATCAGCTTACAGGGGCCACACCAGGTTGTATAAACGTCAAGAAAAATGTATTTGTTTTCTGCTTTTGCTTTGGCTTTAATTTCATTCCAATTGAGTTCAGTTACCCATTTAATTCCTTGATCCCCTCCCTTGTCTTGTGCATGTAAATAATGAGCCACTAAGAATAAGCATAAAGCTGCTACTAATTTTTTCATTGAATTATTTTTATGTATAACACATTTACAAAAAGATCTTCCGTGCCACCCGTATTAATTTTATAGTTGTATTTCAATCCAATTTCCCGGAATGGCACTATTATCTGTTAACCTAAAGCCTATGGTTAGGTTTTGCATGGGATGCTTACAATTAGCTCTGGTTTTTTGTTAATGGTTTCGAATTCGAGTGCCGTTGGAATAGGTACTAATAATTAATACAACAATGCAGCTGAAATCTTAAAAATGTAAACAGATTTATTTTGCCTCATTTTCTAAAATGGAACAAAACTAAGCAGGAGTGTGTGTGTTGTTGAGACGCAGCTGGATGTATTTTGATAATCTTAATCTGCAGTGTTATAAGGTATTGCTTTTCTGAACAAATATTATTGACAAGGCTAGGGCTGGTTTGCCTGAACCTCATTTTTATGTAAATGAATTGATGGTTGAATTTTAAGTAAGCCGGTGGCTGCGTAGGAGAAAACGTCGGAGAAAAGTGGCGGTGATATGGCGGGAAAGTATCGGTGAAAAGCACCGGTGACTGAGTCGGTGAAAACGTCGGTGAAAATATTAGATTTGATGAGAATGAACCCAGAAATCACCCTACCCGAGTTGGCATCGACTATCGGCGTTTCTAAGCGTTCAATCGAAAGAAATATTCAGAAACTACAAAAGGAAAATTTGTTAAAAAGGATTGGCGCCGATAAAGGCGGGCATTGGGAAGTGATGGAGTGATATCATTCCTGATTAAAGTGGCGGTAAAATGGCGGTAATCTGGCGGGAATGTGTCGGTGAATCACAATGATTTTTTAATGACATCTTCTGCTTTTGGGATGACAGCTTTAACTTTTTGAATGACACCAATAGCCTTTGGCGTGACGTCTTTGCATTGTTCGATGTGATAAATGGCATATTGATAGTTCAATATTGATTGTGGGACCTTATCAATGCATTGTTTGAAACCCCAAATGCGTTGTGCCCTGGCCGAAATTTGTTGGGCATGGTCTAAAATAGATTGTGAGCGCATCAAAATAGATCCTTGAAGCTTCCATTTGATTTTTGGTGGCCTTCTACTGATTTTTGGTAGCGCCCAATCGATATTTGTTAGCGCTCAACCAACTTTTGGAAGGTATCAGTAAACTTTATATAGCTCGCAACTAAAATTTTATGATCTCCAACTAACTTTTGTTATGACATAAATAGCATTAGCGCTTATAGAATTGAAATTGGAGGTCAAAAAAATGAATTGTCCAGCCGCTAATTAAAATTGTGGAGTATGTTGCCAGAATTTTATAGCACCAAACTAAAATTTGATAGGTTTCTTCCAATAAAAGAAGGTCCCAGCCTGATTGATGGAGGTAGCAAATCGACCGGGTGAGGGCTATAATTTACTCCTGGAGTAATCAAAATGCTTTATTGACCATCCAATATAATTTATGGGGCTGGAAATTTGAAATAGAAGAGCCATAATATGCAACATTGAATCCTCAAAATGAATGATCGCCTTTTCAATTTGAGTAGTGACCTGGTTAAATAGAATGGGGAAGTTAAAAATTGATCTTTTGCCCAACGTTAGGTACACATGTCCAGTACTCTTTGTACAGTCCATTCATCAATAGAAGTAGCCTCTACAAAATCTTTTACAGTAATATATTGCCGCTGTGATTTCCCAACATGCGCCCGTATCATGGCCATAATGCGCTGCGCTTGTCTTTCCTTTACCTCCATAATTGCCATAACATCTGCTGTTCTTATTCTAACTTTTGGTAACTTCTTATAGAAAGGAAGCTTCCCGGCACGTTGAAGCCGCATTACTTCTTCTACCTTATTCTTAAATAACTGTGTTAACTCTGCAATTTTCGTTTCACTGAAAATGGGCAATTTGGCTGAATTTTCTTTCCTCTCTAACATGTAATAAGCGTGATTATAGTTATGCCAATAGCGGCGTTGGCTAACCAATCAGAGTGCCTTTCCTGAGTTTTTGATGGAGACCTTTAAAGTATGTACTCGTTTAAAGGATAGATCTAATTTACAACATTTAGGTATATCCGGTATATCGCTGTTGTTAATTGATGTAAGTCAAGACCTGGTAGCCTGTATAGCTCCGGCAGGATTATTTTTTAAGCTGTATAGTTTTTTTCTTGCCAAAATTCACTGACTACGGTTAGTTTTTGCATGGGTGCGTGGTACGCAAAGGGTGTCAAAACACGTCTTTATATGTCATTACCCGTCATGGTTTTGGAAATCGCTTCGGCCTCACCGTATCTTTGATTTGAACAAGCGGTAACTGAGATGTATAACTGAAATTACTGCAAAGGATCCTCGGTAAAGCCAGCGAAACAGCACAATGACCGCCCGTTCAGGTTCTATTAGCTAATGGAATTATAAGGTCTGAATGAGTAGCGTAATTGAAATTCTATTTATTAATTTTTTTAAAAACATTTTATATGAAACTTAAAATTATAAGATCGTACAGATATGCAAGCGATATGAATTCCCTTAAAATAGGCAATCGCGTTGCAGATAGCACAAAAGGAAACCCTGCATTTCCGGAGGCCAATTCAATCCAGGAGAAACTGGAAAAGGTTTGTCAGGATTTTACCGGAACCATTAACAAGGCCGGCAGAAACGACCGCACCCTGTCATCAGCAAAGAACGACAAGAAGGCTGAATTGATCAGGATCCTGGATGAGATGGCCGACCATGTAACAGCTGTTAGTAATGGTGATGCAACCATGCTGTTGAGCAGCGGGTTCGATATCAGTGGAATCAAGGCGGTTGACCAAAGTCTTGGACCAGTTGAAAAATTCGTCGTAGAGGTCGGCGCAACCGGGGTGGCCACTACCCGCGTTAAAAAGGTATATGGAGCCAAAGCGTACATCCATAAGTGCACGCCAGATCCCATAACACCTGATAGCGTGTGGATAACGGAAACCACTACCGATCGGGAGAACACCTTCACAAACCTGAGATCTGTTGCCAGGTATTGGTTTCAGGTGATTGCTATAGGCAAGGGCAAACAAATGGAAGCGTCGCTGCCGGTTTCGATAGTGATCCAGTAAGGAATGTACAATAGCAGTTGATTCCGGCAGCGCCGGGAAGCTGTGTAGAAAACCAACAACCGGTTCTGTTTCGACAGGATCGGTTGTTTTATTTTTGAGATAATTGAATTTTCCCCGCAAATTTGTACCATGACCATTTACCAACAAATAATCTCTTTACCTGAAAAACCACGAGGCTTTCATTTAATAACACGTGAAGTGCTGCGCGCATTGCCCGAAATTGGCAGCATCAGAACCGGGATGTGCCAGGTATTTATTCAACACACTTCTGCCTCACTCACCATTAATGAAAATGCCGATCCTACGGTTCGGGTTGACTTTGAAATGTTCTTCAATAAAACCGTACAGGAAAACGATCCCGATTATGAACACGACTATGAAGGGTCTGATGATATGCCGG
>CBIMFG010000513.1:0-4563 GCA_966243125.1 uncultured Niastella sp. | reverse complement strand
AAGAACGGCAAATGGGAAACATTCTCAAAAAGCATCTCCTACCTGCAAATGGATGCCGGCAATGATGCCGACTACCAGAAAATTGCCGAGATCGTAAAGCAAAAAGAGCAGGAGTTTGGCGAACATCCCAATGTTATTTTCTACATGTCGGTAGCCCCGCACCTGGTACCACAAATTGCCAGCAAACTGGGCCCTTTAAATATTTGCCACGATACCAAATGCACCCGCATTGTGGTAGAAAAACCATTCGGTCATGACCTTAAAAGCGCGCATGAACTGAATGAGCTGCTGAAGTCGATGTTCGATGAAACCCAGATCTATCGTATAGATCACTACCTGGGTAAAGAAACCGTTCAAAACATATTGGCCCTGCGTTTTGCCAATGCTTTGTTTGAACCCATCTGGAACCGCAACTACATCGACCACATTCAGATCACCGCCGCAGAAACCGTTGGCCTTGAAAATAGAGGCGATTATTACGAACGTTCCGGCGCCCTGCGCGATATGGTGCAGAACCACATTCTGCAATTGTTGTGTATGGTGGCTATGGAAGCACCCGTATCATTCGACGCCAATGAGATCCGCAATAAAAAAGTAGATGTGCTGAACGCCCTGCGCAAATACAGCAAGGAAGAAGTGCACAAGTATGCCGTAAGAGGCCAGTACTCCGATGGCTGGATGCAGGGAAAGAAAGTACCCGGTTACCGCAATGAGGATAAAATAAATCCCAGTTCGCCTACCGATACTTTTGCTGCGGTTAAATTCTACATTGATAACTGGCGCTGGCAGGATGTGCCTTTTTATGTACGCACCGGCAAACGGTTACATGAAAAGTCAACTGTTATCACCATTCAATTCAAACAGGCGCCCAACTTTGCCTTCCCACCAGAAGCAGCATTAACCTGGAGGCCCAACAGGCTTACCATCAGCATTCAACCGCAAATGGATATTCGCTTACGGTTTCAGGCGAAACGCCCCGGACAAACCGTTGCATTGAACCCGGTTGACATGACCTTTAATTATAAGGAAGCATACGGCGATAATGATCCTGAAGCATATGAAACCCTGTTGCTGGATGTTATGGAAGGCAATGCTACCCTGTTTATGCGCAGCGACCAGGTTGAAGCAGCATGGAAAGTGGTAATGCCCATTCAGGAAGCATGGGAAAGCCGGCCACCGGTTGATTTTCCAAACTACGCACCCGATAGCTGGGGACCCGAAGATGCAGAAGCGCTTATTGCCCGCGATGGCCGCAACTGGATCACTTTGCCCCAGGCCCACCAGGGTGTGCAGGCAGGAGTTTAAAATACAGAGTTACAGGTTACAGGTTGCAGGTTTTCAAGGAATTCTTAGAACCGGCCCCTGTAACCTGAAACTTGCATCCTGAAACTTAATACCGAAACCAACCACTTAACAAGCCATGCTTCATATATTCAAAACGCCCGACGAAGTAAGCCACGCCCTTGCCGAATGGATCACTAACAACATTGAAACCACCCTGCAAAAACAGGATCGGTTTACATGGGTAGTAACCGGCGGCAATTCGCCCAAACTGCTGTACGAATTGCTGGCTGCGGCGCCTTACCGGGAACGTATTGATTGGAGCAAACTGCATATTTTTTGGGGCGATGAACGCGCGGTGCCTTTTTCCGACAACCGCAACAATGCAAAAATGACGGTTGAGCATTTGCTGGATAAAGTACCGGTGGTAGGTGAACAGGTTCATATTATGAACACCACTTTATCGCCTGAAGAATCTGCTAAAGCATATGAAGCCATCCTGCACCATTATTTTGAGAACGAAGGCCCATCCTTCGACCTGGTGTTGAATGGTATGGGCGACGATGGCCATACCCTTTCGCTTTTCCCCCACACGCCTGTTATACATGAACAAAAAGCCTGGGTTACTTCTTTTTACCTCGATGCCCAGCAGATGTACCGCATCACTTTAACAGCCCCCGTTGTAAACCGGGCCCGCAAAGTGGCTTTTCTCACTTTTGGCGCCAACAAAGCCAATGCTTTATTTGAAGTTTTAAAGGGCAAGCCCCAGGTTGACCAATACCCTTCCCAGATCATTCAGCCAGCCAGTGGTCAACTGCATTGGTTCGTAGATGAAGCCGCCGCCAGTAAGCTAAATGCCTAACATTTAGCATGATATATTTTACTGGTTTTCAACATTTCAGTAATTAGTATTTTTTGTTTACAGAATTGGATAAATTTTTGCCTTTCCACATAGGGGAAATGGCAAAAATCCCGTTTTTACACTAGTTATTGAGATGTTAACACCTAACCGAAAAGCACCATTGAATTGCCCGAACGAAAACTTGCAGGAATTCCCGCAAGCAACTTCTGCTATGGTGCGCTCTTTTCTTCCAACATACCTGGCTTCAAGTACTAACACTATTATTTACCAAAAAACAATGACGGCATGACCAAACTCGTATCTATCATTGTTCCGGTACATAATGAAAGGGAAAATGTGACCGTAATGGCCAAGGCCATCAAACGCACGTTTGCCGACCTGCCTTACCGTTATAACCTGCTGTTTATTGACGATGGCAGCAGCGACCTCACGCTCCATGAATTAAAAAAACTGGCGCTGCAGGACGATCACATCCGGTATGTTTCCTTCTCCCGCAATTTTGGTCACCAGGCTGCTATAAAAGCGGGTTTAGATAAAGCCGATGGGGATTGTGTTATTTGTATGGATGGGGATATGCAACACCCGCCGCACCTGATACCTACCCTGCTTGAAAAGTGGGAGGAAGGGAACGATGTAGTGTACACCGTTCGCAAAGAAGATAAAAAGCTGCCCTTTTTAAAAAGAGTCACTTCCAACGCTTTTTACAAGATCCTAAACTGGCTGAGCGACATAAAAATTGAAAAGGGAACAGCCGATTTCAGGTTAATGAACCGCAATGTGGTGGATGTTTTACGCGGACTGGCCGAGTTTGAACCATTTTTCAGAGGCCTGGTAAAATGGGCCGGGTTTAAACAGGTACCCGTTGAATATGAACCAAACGAGCGCAAATCAGGCGCTTCAAAATATACTTCCAAAAAAATGATCCGGTTTGCCTTACAGGGTATAACCTCATTCAGTATCAGGCCATTATACGCAGCCACCTATATTGGCTTTACATTTGCAGCCTTATCAACCCTTTATATACCTTATGCCTTGTACAGTTACTATTTTGGGTACACCATCTCAGGTTGGAGCTCATTGATAGTGACTGTTGTATTTTTTGGCGGCCTGCAGCTGATGATCCTGGGGATCATTGGCATTTACCTGGGCAAGCTATTTATGCAAAACAAACACCGACCTGTTTACATAGTAAAAGAATCTAACGTACATGAGCCGTCAGCGATACATATTGATGAGTTTTGATGTAGAGGAATTTGATATGCCTTTGGAGTATAATCAGAACCTGTCTGTTGAAGAACAGATGGAAACTGGCTACAAGGGCCTGCAAGCTACTATGGCCGTTATAAATGGCACCGATACTAACTGCACCTTTTTTACTACAGCTAATTTTGCCTCCTGGTATCCCGATAGCATTCGTCAGATAGCGCGAAAGCATGAAATAGCATCGCATACATTCTTTCATTCCAGGTATAAAACAGAAGACCTGTTGCAAAGCCGGCTCGAACTGGAAGATATTACCAGCCAGCCTGTATATGGCTTAAGAATGCCCCGGCTCAAAAAAGTACCTGTAGCCGATATGATTGCCGCCGGGTACAGCTACGATTCATCTATTAACCCTACCTGGATACCAGGCCGGTATAACGATCTTCACCTGCCCCGCACCGCATACTACGAACAAGGTATGTTGCGTGTACCGGCATCAGTGAGTCCGCGCCTGCGCATACCTCTGTTTTGGCTGGCCTTTAAAAATATGCCTTACAACCTTTTTAAAAGCCTTGCCATAAAAGCTTTACATAAGGATGGTTACCTGTGTTTATATTTTCACCCCTGGGAGTTTACCGACATCTGGGAGTTTGAATTACCAGGTTACGCCAAAAGATGGTCGGGCGAAAAGCTGCAACAACGCTTGTATCGCCTCATCAAAGACCTGAAGCTGGAAGCCGATTTCACCACCATGTGGGACATGCTTTCAACCACCAGGTCGTTGCAACCACGTCAATTGAATCAACCTGTGGTTGATTCCCCAAAAACATCACAGAAGGCGCCTTTGGCGAAATAAGGGATCAAACACTCTTATTGAAACAGGGCCGCTACCATTTCATTGGTGAGCGTTCGCTCGCCTTTTGTCCAGAAAGGATTGGGTTCCGGAAATTCATTCCGGCAGTAGCCGCCATGGTTTTCAAAATCAAAGATGGCGTGGCAATAGGTATTGATCACCAGGGCACACCGTTGCCAGTCTTTCGACCATACCATTCTGATAGTGCCCTTTCGGTGTTCCACCGGTACATCCTCAATATTGTAAATATGCAAGGCATCCAGAATGAGTTGCTTCCCTTCCCTATCCAATGCATACGCATAGAAATAGGCCGTATCTGTATCGTCCTCAAAAGCAACCGCAAACTTGTTTATCTCATTCACAC
>CBIMFG010000512.1:0-4565 GCA_966243125.1 uncultured Niastella sp. | reverse complement strand
AAAAGTATTTTCCTGAACAATGCTAGTTAAGTTTGTGGTTTGACGTTTGTAGTTTGTTGTTCTTTTATGCGGGAATGGATATTAATTTCGAGCCTCAAAGCGCGGCAGCAACCTTAAACCATAAACATCAAACCACAAACTGTTTAAACTACCCCGGGATTTCTATTTTCAACACACATCCCTTTCCCGGCGCGCTAATGATCTCCATGGTTCCATTCTGCATTTCAACCCGGCTAATAATGTTGTTCAAGCCAATGCCCCGGCTTTTTTTACGGGTATCAAATCCAACGCCATTGTCTTTTATTTGTAAATGAAGTCCGTTGCGCATGCTTTTTAATTCTATCAACGCTTCTGTGGCGCCCGAGTGTTTCAAGATGTTGTTCAACTGCTCCTGTACAATGCGGTACATAATGAGCTTTTTGTTGTTCGACATCTCTTCAATATTATGATCGGTTGCTTTTATTTTTATCTTTAGTTCGTTGCTGATGGTTATATTCTCTATCAGTTCCAGCAGAGCTTCCTTCAGGCCAATATCGCCCAACGATGGGGGTACCAATGTTTTTGACAGGATGCGTATTTCGTTAATGGCCTTGCTGATGTTTTCATAGCTTTTGGCCAGTAATTCCTTCCGATGGTCTTCTTCATTCAATGCCATATCAACACACAGTTTGGCGGTAGCCAGTATCTGGTTTATGTTGTCGTGCAATTCGCGGCCAATTTCGCGGCGTTCCTGCTCCTGGGTTTGAATGGTTACCTGCGTTATCAACTTCTGCGTTTCAATTTGGTTGCGTACCAGTTCTTCCTGCATTTTCTTACGCTCGGTAATATCCATCATGGCGCCCAGGATGCGATAGGGTTTGTTGTGTTCCGTTTTTAAAATATAACCCCGGTCGTACACAAATTTGTAAACACCGTTGGCCGATCTGTAGCGGTATTCTTCCTGCCAGTGGTCGCGGCCTTCAAGCATACAATCGTCAATGGTTTGTAAAACGCGTTCACGGTCATCAGGGTGAATGTTCTGGTGATGCCATTCAATGTTATTCTGATCTGTTGTTGGTGCAAAACCAAAAATGGAATAAATGCCTTCATTCCAAAGCACTTCGCTGGTGCGCAGGTCCCAATCCCAAATGGTATCGCTGGTGGCTTTTATGAGGGTGTTATAACGTTCAAAATTCTCTACCACCTTTTGCAGTATCTTTTTACGTTCAATGCTGTATTGAATGCTTTTGGTAAGCACCTTTTCGTCCAGCTCATCTTTCATCAGATAATCCTGCGCGCCCAGGGTAATGGTGTGTAAGGCAACCTGTTTGTCTAATAAACCCGATAACACAATAATGGGTATGTGCCGCGCTTCTGCATTCAACCGTTCAAAGGAATTAATGCCATCACTATCGGGCAAACTCAGGTCAAGAAAAATAAGATCGGGTTGGTGCTCGTGTACCAATTGCAGGGCGTCACCGAGGCGTTCGGCCCGATAGGTATTGTTAGTGGGAAGTTTGCTTAGTTTCAAATACTCACAAAAAAGAACAAAATCCGTTTCATTATCTTCTACCACCAAAATATTCAAGGGATGGGAGGCTGCGAGCATAGTATTTTATTGAGTAGTGGATGTTATGTACTACCCCAGAGCTATTAACCGTATTAATGTTGCTACTTGTAACCGGGTGTAATCTACTCCATTTGCACAAATTATTTCACATTCTCCTCTCCAAAATAATAAAGGAAAATACTTATCCTATGCGGAAAATCGCTATCTGTTTATGTTGTAATTACGCGGTATAAACGCTTTTATAATTGCCAGTCAACTATTTTATTTACCCATTCCTGTTTGTAAGGAGCTGTTACCTTTATGTAGTTGTCGGTGTAACCTTCCATCATGCCGCTTTTTTCGTTTTCTTCAAACAACACTTTACGTGTTTGTCCGGCATGCTGTTGGTTAAAGTATTGGGTTTTCATGTACGAGAGGTTGCGCAGTTTTTTATTGCGTTCGTGCCGTACGTGTATGGGAACAACGGGGCCCAGCGTAAGTGCGTGGGTGTTATCCCTTTCTGAGTAAGTGAATACGTGAAGGTAGGTTACATCCAGCTCATGCAAAAACTGAAATGTTTCCTGAAAATCTTCTTCGGTTTCGCCCGGGAAACCAACAATTACGTCAACACCAATGGCCGCATGGGGCATCAGGGTTTTGATCAGTTTAACGCGTTCGGCGTACAACTCCCGGCGGTAGCGTCTTCTCATTAACCCCAGCACCCGGTTGCTGCCGCTTTGCAGGGGAATATGAAAATGCGGCATAAAGGTGTTGCTGTTGGCTACCAGTTCAATAATGGCGTTGGTGAGCAAATTAGGTTCAATGCTCGAGATGCGGTAGCGTTCAACGCCTTCCAGCTTGTTCAACGCAATGGCCAACTCATGAAAGTTCTCTTCGCGGTTATGTGAACCGGCACTGTTGCCACCGTCTTGCCCTTTGCCAAAATCGCCCAGGTTCACGCCGGTCAATACGATCTCTTTTACACCATTGGCGGCCAGCTTTTTTACATTCGCCACTACACCTTCTATCAGGTCGCTGCGGCTTTTACCCCGCGCCATGGGAATGGTGCAAAAAGAACAGTTATAATCGCAACCGTCCTGCACTTTTAAAAAGGTGCGGGTGCGGTCGTGTATGCTAAATGAAGAATGAAACCCATTTACGTCCTCAATATCGCAGCTGCAAATTTTGGCGGCATCGCCTTTGGTAAGCTCTTTTAAGTGGTGAGCTATGTTGAATTTTTCAGCAGCGCCCAATACCATGTCTACACCAGGGATGCTGGCAATTTCCTGCGGTTTCAGCTGGGCATAACAACCGGTTATCACCACCAGGCTTTCAGGCGATTTGCGTTGAATACGCCGTACCAGTTGCCGGCATTCTTTATCGGCGTTATCGGTTACCGAGCAGGTGTTTATCACATACACATCTGCAATATTTTCAAATGCTGTCTTTTCAAACCCTTCATTTTCAAGCATACGTGAAAGGGTAGATGTTTCTGAAAAGTTCAGCTTACACCCTAAAGTATGAAATGCCACTGTTTTTTTTGAGCCCATAGCGGGGGCAAAGATAAGTTAAGTTTCTGGTTATCAGTTTCCGGTTTTCCGGTTGCCGGTCACCGGTTGCCGGTTTCCGGTTTCCGGTTTCCCGGTTTCCGGTTACCCCTTTTCACGCCAATAGCCTGCTGCTATTATAGGTTAATTTAAAATTGGAGCCTGACAACCGGTGACTGGTAACAGGTAACCGCTTCAACTCGTAACTTGCTTCACTTATGAAAAAGATACTATCGGTTCTCTTCCTTACATTCCTGTTTGTAGCTTCCTGTCAGGATGTTCCGCGTTCTGAGAAAAATTCTGGCAAAGCACCGGCGCCAGGTGCTTATTCTAAAAAAGAATATAATGTACGTGATGCCTATGAAAATGAGGGTTTTATAAATAGGCATCCGGGTCATCTTATTTACACTAAACATGCCCGTTGCCGTATGAACTGCCGTCATATTGATGAGTCAGAAGTGACCGAAATCCTCGAAAAAGGACGCATCAACTACCGTAAAAGTGAGCCCGCCGGCCGTCCCGATCCCAAATATGCGCTCGAAGGCACCACCCACGATGGTCAGCAGGTACGCATCATCTTTGCACCTGCCAAACGGGGTATGGTGGTTATCACCGTCATTGACCTTGGTAGCGAATGGACCTGCGATTGTAAATGAGGTAACATTATATAAGTTGATCTGAATCAATACTTTTTAAAAACTTCCTCCGTTTCTTAAGGTGGTACTTATAAATAGCATTTTCCCTGAATATTAGTTGTACAACCATTCGAAAACATGAGAATCCTGCGAATCATTTATTGTTTGTATGCCCTGGCTATGTTTTTGTTGTGTATGCTGCTGGTAATTCCTCCGGTAGTGGTGGCCTCCTTTTTCGGAAAAGTACGTGGGGGTAATTTTATTTACCGGCTGTGCCATTTCTGGGCACGCACGTGGTTCTTTTTGATCGGTATCCGCCATCGCAATTTTTACGAGCATCCACATGATAAAAACAAACAATACATTTTTGTTGCCAATCATATTTCTTATCTCGATGCACCGGTGATTGTTCGGGCGCTGCGTCAAAGAGTGCGGGCATTGGGCAAAGCGGAAATGGCGAATGTGCCGGTGTTTGGATTTATTTACCGCAATGCCGTGGTAACGGTCGATCGGAGCAGCGCTAACCACCGGGCCAACAGCGTGCGTATTTTAAAGTCGGTGATCAAAAAGGGCATTTCGATCTTTATTTTTCCCGAAGGCACCTTCAACGAAACCAACAAGCCACTAAAGGACCTATACGATGGGGCTTTCCGCATAGCCATCGAAACGCAAACGCCCATAAAGCCCATCCTCTTCCTCGATACCTGGCATCGCATGCATTATAGTTCGGTATTCAGTTTGAATCCCGGCCGGTCGCGCACCGTGTTCTTAGAAGAAATACCGGTTACCGGTTTAACCACAAAAGATGTAGACTCCCTGAAAAAGCAAGTGGCCCAGGTGATGGAACAAAAGCTT
>CBIMFG010000511.1:0-4566 GCA_966243125.1 uncultured Niastella sp. | reverse complement strand
CTATTGCAAGCATTTGAACAGCTTGCTCCATTCTCTGCCGCAGTTTATATTGTCGAATGCTTTCACCATATTCCTGCATAAAAGCACTTTGTAAGGAATTACGGCTGATGTGTAAATTAGTGGCCAGCTTGGCTACATTGTCTTCACTTTGCTTTACAACAGGTATGGCATGCAATATTCTTCTTTGAAATCTCTTTGGTTTCATTTGTGGATGGTTTAATGTAATAGAATATTCCCTATTCAAAAGAATAGCACCAGGATGACGTTTGATTTCTGTTCGAAACGAAAGGGGTAAATTAACAGCAACAACAACGATAGGAGAGGTTGGCGAAGATGGATGAACCTGTGGAAGGAGTATGTTTGATAGCTATGTTTGTTCTTTGTTTCATGAGTCAATAAAGTTTTTACGAAACAATTCTAAAGCAAGTTATTAATAACCTATTAAATTAATAGGATAAATAGCTATCCTGAATGCATTTATTGTTTTCGTTCAAATACCTGCTGGCGTAGCCATTCTTCTGGCCCAAGCCCAAATACTTTTCTAAAGCTTCTGGTGAAATTGTTTTGATAGTCTGCATAACCACAATCAATAGCTACTTCTTTAATGCTTTTTCCCGAGAGCAGCATCTTGCTGGCTACTTCCATGGATCGTTCCAGTTGAAATCTCCTTATAGTAGCACCGGTAAGTTTTTTAAATGCTGGCAATACTTTATTACGATCTAAGTGAAACTCCGTTGCGAATTGGGAAGGCTTTTTCTTGCTCAAAGGGTTGGCAATGATCGCATCCCTGATGGCAATTGCCGCGGCATTAATGGTAAGTTGTTCGCGGATCATTGTAGGTAAGGTTGAATTGTAAATAAAATAGGTTACTGTTTACAGACCGGCATATAAATACTCAAAGATAGTCTATTTGGAATATAGACTAGTAAAGAACAGCATTTTCCAGATTACTTATATGGCTAAAGTAGAAGAACAAAAAAATCAGATCCGCCTTTATTGGGAACGTAATTATTTTAAGTGTCGGATTCGTGTTACGAAGGAAGTATTAGAACCTCATTATATGTAAAGGGTTACATATTTAATTTCTTGTCATGACCTTAGCGCTATCCGCCATTCCAACATCACCTGCCAGCCCGTTGATAAAACTTCGTTCAATTGTGTTTGTTCTGATGCGCCGGTGGCTAAATAGAGTTCGTCAATACCGCGGCCGGTTTGCCAGCGGGAATATATTCCTTTGATGCCTATTGAATGAATAATAGAAGCGCGGTATAATAAAGAAGAATGTAAGTTTATTCCATAACCGTTGGCTGTGTGCCTAAAGCTTTCAGGGTGCCTGAACTCTCTTATCAGGTTCCAGTTGGCACTGGCCCTGTATTGCACCTGGCTATACCGGAAGCCGGCATCTATGAATAATTGCGTTGATAATTCTGACGAAAGTAAAAGCTGCGCGTATGGCCCTTTCCATGTTGTTTTGTAGGTGCTGTTAAGATTGGAGGCGCCTGTTAAATAAAACAATTGATGAAACTGGCTGTAACCCGCTGAAGGGGTGATGGAGAATTGGTTGGTCACAGGTAGCTGATATCCCAAACCAGCCTGCCAATGATCTGTGCCGCCTTTGCCGGCGTTGAACTGTTGGGCATATACGATATTAGTACGATTGTTACCGCCATAATCTGTATCAAGCACTTTACCGGATAAAAAGAACGTATGCTCATAGTTGCCTTCCAGTTGCCAGTGATAAAAAAAGCGATACTGTAATTGAGCGCCGGTTACAGATCCGCCAACATTTTTCCAGCGAAGTTCTGAAAGTATATTCGGGTTTTGTCCATTGGAATTGCCTGCAATAGACCAGTGCAAATTATCCTGCCGGTACCCGCTGGTTACTGATAGTTGCAACTTTGCAGGAAGTTCCTGAGCCATGCACGTGTGCACGCCTGAGAATATCAACAACCAAATAAACTTCATTGTGCTGTTCATAAAAAAAGAAGTCCTCCCGAAGCATCAGGAGGACTAATAAATATTATTGATTTACACGGAATGCTTCCCAGCCACTAACAGTAGGACGGGTGCAAGTCATAGCTTTGGTGCCATTTTCGCTACTGATATACATACCGTTATTGCCCTGCAGCGCAATGTTACCGTCGGGAAGAACGGTCCAGGTAAATTTCTCCCACGCATCAATGGTAGGTCTGTTACAGGTAATGGGGGCTAGGCCATTTTCACTGGAAACATATTTGCCCTGGCTTTGCAAGGCGATCTTTCCATCACCGGCATCTACTACCAGGAATTGTTCCCAGCCCTGTGGAGTTGGTCTGTTACAGTTCATGGGCTGTGTGCCATTTTCGCTGCTTACATATAGGTTGTTAAAACCTTTCAGGGTAATGATTTGGCCAATAGGGGCGCCGTTGCCGCCATTTCCGCCGTTTCCGCCATTACCACCATCGCCACCAGTTGGTGTACCTGCCCATTTAAAGGTAGCTACTGCGCCACCTGCCAATGTATAGGTGAATGACTCGGTGCCTGATTTTACTTTGAAAGTCTGGCTTGAACCTGAGGTGTTCAAAGCAAGCAGCACGGTAGAACCATCTGTGTTTTTGAAGGATACGTTTTGTATGTTGCCAGCAATGTTTGATGAAATACGAACAGCGTTTGGTTTTACAAACTTCGATGCATGCGCCACAATGTAGTAAGCTGCGTTGGGTGTATAGTTGTTGCCAGAGATGGTAACAGCGCCCATACAGTTTGAACAGCCACCGTTTGTATGCGGATAATAGTTTGGATCAGAAGCCAGGTTCCATTCCAGGGCCACGCGGCTCCAGTTTCTGGTAGAACCAATGATCACGTTGTTTACGTGCCAGCTAAGGTCGCCACCAAAGTTGCCGGGGCCACCAATATACTGCTCCGTAAAATAGATATTCTTACTGGGGAATTCTGTATGGATCTGAGAAAGTACATTGATATCGCCCCCGTACAGGTGCCAGGCAGAGCCATCAACATACTGGCTCGCTGCGGCATCGCCCAGAACAGTTCTTGGATAATCAGGGCGGTCGCAGTTGTGATCATAGGTAATGATCTTTGTGTTGAGCCCATTGTTACGAAGCTGAGGTCCCAGGTTATTCTTGATAAAGTTAGCCTGTTCGTTGGCCTGCATCACCATTGATGGATTATTGTACGGGTTCAGCGGCTCGTTCTGCGGGCATACGGCATAAATAGGAATGCCCTGTGCCTGCATGGCCTGAATGTATTTTACAAAATACCGTGCATAGGCATCATAATAAGCCGTGTTCAAACTACCACCGGTAAAACCACCGTTGCCTGTTGTGTTCACCTTCATCCATACCGGTGCTGTCCATGGCGTAGCCAGGATCTTAACAGCAGGATTAATAGCAACGATCTTTTTCAGCACAGGGATCATGTCCTGCTGCTCAGCGTTCAGGTTGAAGTTATTCAGGTTCACGTCTGTTTGACCGCCGGGCATGTCATCATACGTAAAAGTGTACGCGCTCAAATCTGAAGCGCCCATACTAACGCGTATAAAGCTTGAGCCTACCTGTGAGGGGCCGAATACTTCATTCAGGAAAGTGTTTTGATTGGGACCAAGACCATTAATGAGGCCAGCGCTACCGCCGGTGAGGGTCCAACCAAAACCATCTATGCCCTGGTAGGTAACCGCTTCATTCACCGTAATGGTATTGGGGTTAGTACCGCCATCTGCCGCGAAATTAATGGCTGTTTGTGGTTGCAACAGTTTTGATTTGTCGCCGGTGGTAACCCAGATGTTTACCGTTTCATTGGCTGCCCGGGCAGTTGTGGAGCCCGGTTCGGAAGTAATGTCTCTTTTACAGGAAAATTGGACGAGTGCAACGCATAGGAAGGCAAGGGCCTTCCATGCCCATGTTTGTTTGCTTTGAGGGAACATAAGTTTTCTTTTTAGTTTGGAAATGGTACTGAAATTGGCACTAAAACACCCATTCACCAAAATGGGTGGCATATCAAAAACACTACAATACTTTGAATCTTAAGAATGTTACCCCCTCAAAACCCCTACAATTTGAAATGCTAAGTGTTTATTGACAGGAATGTACTATTTTACGCATAATACACCTAGTTACTTATGTGCATACGTTCAACGCTCATTATCTTATTCAGCAGTTTCTTACTATCGCTACAACCAGCACCTCCCCGGTTTCGCGTACTGGCATTAGCTGAAAACGGTGGTCATCATGTGGCCTATTCCAAAGCTGCGAAAGGGTGGCTCAATAAACTGGCTGCCGACAGTAATTTTTCGATAGATTATGTTGATAATACTGATATGATAGACAGTGCATACCTGTCGAAGTATAACCTGTTCATACAACTTGACTATCCTCCGTATGCATGGAAGCCGGAAGCAGTAAAAGCATTTGAGCAGTATGTGAATGAGGGCAGGGGAGGGTGGATCGGTTTTCACCATGCTACCTTGCTGGGTGAATTTGATGGGTATAAACTGTGGCCCTGGTTTTACCAGTTTATGGGACAGATCCGTTTTAAGGATTACATTGCCACTTTTGCCACCGGAGATGTGCA
>CBIMFG010000510.1:0-4576 GCA_966243125.1 uncultured Niastella sp. | reverse complement strand
CAAATTCGGTAACGTTGGGAAATTCATCGATACCGGAATGGGTTAAAAATGCTTTAAACCCTAACACGCCTTTGCTGATCAATTTTTCTATTTCCCGGCTATTACCGGGAATAATACCACCCCAGAAACCACAGTTCACGTGTAACTGTCCTTCAGTGGCTGCTATCTTTTTATCAAAGGCGTCTGCCGTAGTGGTAACAGGTGAGGAATTCAGTGGCATATCAACCAGCGTGGTAACCCCGCCGGCTGCTGCCGAGCGGGTAGCGGTGGCAAACCCTTCCCAATTGGTTCGGCCCGGTTCATTGATGTGCACATGCGGGTCAACAATGCCCGGCATTAGCACCCTTTCGCCAATGTTGATCTTCGTTCTTATCGCCTCTTCTGGCAGGTGAGGGCGTATATCCACTATAACGCCGTCTTTGACCAAAACCACCCCTTCCCGCATCCCTTCGGGTGTACAAATGTTTCTACCACTAATGGCAAGGTCGAGCATGGTGGAATATTTAAAGTACTCCTCTAAAAATAGACAATTAATTGTTTAAATTGAGGATACATTCCATCAAATTACGCTGCTATGTCAATTAAACTGGGTAAGAATACCTATGGTAAAAATGCTGTAAACCTATCAAAGATCATTCGCCATCCCGATTACCATGAATTCAGGCAGATCTCCGTTAATGTAATACTGGAAGGGGATTTTGAAACTGCCCATCTTCTTGGCGACAATTCAAAACTGTTGCCTACTGATACACAAAAGAATACGGTGTATGCGTTGGCGAAGGAACATTTTGTTTCTTCCATTGAGACTTTTGGGTTGTACCTGGCCAATTATTTTGCCAGCAATAATCCCCAGCTTTCCCAGGTTCAAATTGAATTGACAGAGCACAGCTGGGCACGGATGCGTTTTAATGGAACCGAGCATCCACATGCGTATAGTAGTGGCGGAAATGAGAAACATACGGCCACCATTGTACAAAGTGCGAATGGCATTGAGGTAACCACCGGTATCGCCGACCTGTTGATCTTAAAAACAACCGATTCGGGTTTTGAGAATTATATCAAAGACCAATACACTACCCTGAAAGAAACGAGTGACCGCATCTTTGCTACCCAATGCGAAGTAAGCTGGGTGTACAATTCTTCCAATATATTGTTTGTAGAATTGTTTAATGGCATACGTACAACTTTGCTGCAAACTTTTGCTGATCATCAAAGCCTTTCGGTGCAGCATACGTTATATGCCATGGGGGAGGCGGTGTTGAATAAGTTTGCATCAGTTAGTGAGATCAGCTTGAAGATGCCCAACAAGCACCACATTTTATTCAACCTGGAACAGTTTGGAATGGATAATAAGAACGAGGTGTTTATTGCTACCGATGAACCGTATGGGTATATCACCGGGACGGTGGTACGGGAGTAGGGTTTTACCAATCCATAAACACCATACCAGCGCCACAGATAAAAAGTGTTAGCCCGCCAAGGGCATGTACATACCGCTGTAACTTTTCAGTTTTCAGAAAAGAAATGCCATAATACCCCAGGGTAACCATCGCGATCATAGTAACGAGCGTGAAAAAGGTATAGATGAAGACCAGTAGCCACAGGCTCCGCCAATTGTTTTGGGCCGCCGGGAAGTATAATAATGGGATCATTGGTTCACAGGGGCCTAATAAAAAAATAATGAATAACACCCACGGGGTAACCTTGTATCTTTCCTGTGGCAATACGGCCTTCCCATGTTTATGTTCATACACATAAATGGACCCATCTTCAAAAGTATCAAAGTGTTTGTGGGTTTTGTTGCCATTGGCCCGTATCCAACCCCAGGTACCATAGATTAACCCAAACAACAATAAAACCCAGCCGGCCAGTCCGCCCCGAAGGTTTTCAAACCAGGCGATCTTCGACAGCGACCAGCCCAGGGCTGCTCCGCCTAACCCCAGCAGCACAGAGCTCCATACATGGCCGCACCCGCAGAGGATAGTCCACCACAGCGTTTTGCCAAACCGCCAGCCCCTGGCTTTGGAGAGGGCAATAAATGGTAAATAGTGGTCAGGACCGGTAACGGTATGTAAACAGGCAATGCCCGTAGCAGTTAGCATTAGTATTTGTAATTCAGTTAACATGGTGCATAAGCATGTTTGATCTTTCGATCGTTAGGTCGGCGATCCTGGTCAGGCAATGGAACAGCGGTTCTGCTTTATGGCCCAGTATTCTGATGATAATGGCATCATCAGCAGGCGTGCTAATGCCAAAGGCGATGTCGTTTTGTTGTTGCAGCCAGGTGTTAACCGGTTCATATAGCTGCTCAATAGCACCAGGTTTATCGAGTATGATCAAACTTGCCTGGTGCGAAAAACCTTCCCACTGGCCAATGGCCTGCATGTTCACAACACCCGGCTGCACCTGGATGTTTTCTTTGATGATCAGGCGGTCTTGCTTATATACTTCTGTAATGTTGTGGTACTTTACAAAATCAAAATGTTCGCCATTTAGTTTCCGCCCACAGGTTAACAGGTCTCCCCAGATCAACCGGTTGTTGCCTTGCAGATAAATTTTATTAAGCGTTACAAAGGCAGCTTGTTTATGCGGTACGGCCGGGTGTGGAATGTATACAAAGGTAGCGCCTTTTTGCAGGTGTACTTCCACCACCTGCCTGGCGCCTTGCTGCATAGGAAATAAACGCTGGTAAGATTGAGTATGTAAATGCAAATGGCAATTGGCTGCCAGCTCTATCTTTAACTTGTAGTCGTCACCTTCCAAAACGCCGGGTGATGAACACATCAGCATCAGGTGCAAGGGACCGGCTTTTTTATTTTCGGTAATATTGGCCACCTTGAAGGGCGGGGTAAAATAACTCTCTTTTAGAAAAGTAATGCCATCCCGAAGACCGGTTTGTATGTGCAGACTGCCTTTCATTGGAGGCCGGGTTCTTCTAATAATGCATATTTCTTAATCCAGCTTATCACTTGCGGCAGGCCCTCTTTATTGATCAGATTGGTAAAAATAAATGGCCGCCCATTGCGCATTTTACCGGCATCTCGTTCCATAACTTCCAGGCTGGCGCCCACATACGGGGCCAGGTCAATTTTGTTGATCACCAGCAGATCGCTGCGTGTAATGCCGGGGCCGCCTTTTCGCGGAATTTTATCGCCCTCAGCTACATCTATTACAAAAATGGTCACATCGGCCAGGTCGGGACTAAATGTGGCGGATAGATTATCGCCACCGCTTTCAATAAAAATGATCTGCACATCAGGAAACCGGCTAGCCATTTCTTCCACAGCTTCCAGGTTCATGCTGGCGTCTTCTCTTATGGCTGTATGGGGGCAACCACCGGTTTCAACGCCAATGATCCTGTGCGCAGGCAACGTACTGTTTTTGGTTAGGAACTCGGCATCTTCTTTTGTATAGATATCGTTCGTAATAACCCCGATGCTGCAGGCGGGATATAAGTGCCGTGTCAACCGTTCTATCAAAGCGGTTTTACCCGAGCCTACCGGGCCGGCAATGCCTATTTTTATATAGTTTCTTTTCATGCATCATTATTTTCTGTGTTCATGACATATACAATCTCGAATACAATTGCTCGTGCTGCATGCTGCGGATGTCGAACCCGGCACAGCAAACACCGATCATTTCTTTATCAGGTTGCAGGTTATTTTGGACCAACTGAGTAATTAATGGCTGTAAGGAGAACAACAATTGTTGCCCGCTTTGCTGACTCAATGGGATAAGCTTTACACTGTTGGTTACAAAACCCGTGGCCGCGTTGTAATAAAAGCCGGTAAGCGCATCTGCTTTGGGTATTTGCAAGGCGCTGGCTATAATTCCAAAGGCAATGCAGTAATGCCCGGTTAACTGTTTTTCCTGAATAGCGGCTGCATACCTGTTCAACCAGTCATTGTTGCAAAGCGGTTGAAATATTTTTATAAGCCGCATGCCCAGCTTTTGGCTGGCCTGTCTCATTTCCTTTGGCAATTTAACTGCGGTGCAAAGTTCATCCAGGTAAGTGATGTTACCGGCCTGCCCGTATGTTATGGCATCATAGGTTAGTGAAACAACAGCGGCATCGGTGAAGTGAATATTTTGAGCTAACATACCTCTTACAAAAGCTTCGGCAGTAGCGGCGTCGTTAACTATGCCCAACTGCACATAGGTTTCCAGCCCTGCAGAATGCGAGAAACCACCTACCGGCAAAGCCGGATCGCTTATGTGTAATAATCGTAGCAGGGCAGGGCTCATAAACCGGAATTTGTCAATTGCATGATCTTTGAGAACAGGCTGCTGTTGTTATGTGCATGTGGCGCTACGGTGGTTTTCAATGGATGCAGGAGTTTTCTTTTATCCTGTTTTATGGCATAGCCCTGGGAGGATAATAACCTGAACAGGGGCATATCAAAAGGCACCAGTACTTCTTCTTTTTCAAAGAACAGGGGCAGGTGTTTATTGCCAATTTCATAACAAACCGAAGCCATTTCAAACAGGCTGGCTGGGCGTATTATCAAAACTTCACAGGGAAGAATGTCTACAGCAATAATACTGGTTTCATCTTTATACAAAATATCACCCTGGG
>CBIMFG010000509.1:0-4583 GCA_966243125.1 uncultured Niastella sp. | reverse complement strand
GGAATACCTTCATAAGTATGCTTACAACAATGCCACCTGGGACGACCTGGTGCAAATTCTTGCCAAATACAGTAAGAATGATCTGCTGAGTTGGAACAAAGTATGGGTGAACCAGCCTGGCCGCCCCGTTTTTGATTATACGATCAGTTATAAAGGAAACAAAATAGATAAACTCAATATCACCCAGCGTCCGGAAACAGGTGCTGCACGCATTTGGCCGCAGGCATTTGCCGTAACGTTGGTGTATGCCGACAGTACGCGCACCATTCCGGTGAACATGAACACTGCCAGCATGCAATTGAAAGCAGCTACCGGTTTAACCAAACCATTGTTCATGCTGTTTAATTCAGATGGTATTGGGTATGGACTTTTCCCCGCAGATAAATCAATGCAGGAAGAGGTGTTCAGCCAGAAAAGCGCCGTAAGCCGTGCTTCGGCGTATGTGAATATTTATGAGAATGTACTCTCGGGCCGGTATATGACGCCCGCTGAATTGCTGACATTGCTCACCAAAGGATTGGCCATAGAAAAAGAGGAGACCAACCTCCGGATCCTTACCAGTTACATTGGCAGTTTGTACTGGACGTTCAGTAAACCCGCAGACCGCGCCGCATTTGCTTCCCAATTGGAAACTGCGTTGTGGAATGCCATGGAAGCGCAAACCCAACCGAATAGTAAAAAGGTATTATTCAGGGCCTATCAGAATGTGTATGTAACCGAAGTGGTCGGAAAACGGATGTATGAGATCTGGAAACAACAACAACCACCTGCTGGTATTAAGCTGGCCGAAGAAGATTACACTTCACTGGCACTCACCATTGCATTGAAGAACGATACGGCAGCCGCTGTTATAACGCAGCAACGCGACCGCATGAAAGATGCAGATAAAAAAGCGCGGCTTGACTTTTTAATGCCGGCTTTATCAGCCAACGTTGCGGTAAGAGATAGCTTTTTCAACAGTCTTACCGATCGTAAGAACCGCGCAAAGGAAGCCTGGGTATTGATTGCGCTCGGGTACCTGCATCATCCTTTACGGCAATCTACTTCTTATAAATACTTACCACAAAGTCTGGCGTTGGTAGAAGAGATCCAGCGCACAGGCGATATCTTCTTTCCACAAAGTTGGTTGAGTGCAACCTTTGGTTCCTATCAAACGAAAGAAGCCTGGCAGGTGGTGCAACAGTTTCTGCAACAACATCCGAATTACAATCCTAAGCTGAAAGCAAAAATTCAGCAGGCAACGGATAATTTATACCGGGCGCAGCAATTGGGAGGCGGGTGATGCAGTATTGAACGTTTACTGTAAAAAATAAAGCGGCCGTCTCAAATATAGAGGCGGCCGCTTTATTTTTTTAGTTACCATTAAGAAATGGGAAAAGTTTCTACTTCAATCAATAGAGTAGCCTCACCCTGGGTTGGGAGTACCGTATCTTCTATGAGGCGTAGCAATAACTCACCATTACCTTCGGTGTAAAGAGCGTCTTGCCCGCCGCCATTCGACATTGTGTAAGCATATCCATTGCCAGAAGCTGTTTGTCTGAAGACGGAGCTGTCGCTTCCTGAAGCCGGATGAAATTTTAGTATAAAAACCACAGAGGGCGCATTAAATGCTGTAGTGATTGAAATTTTACCACTAATAACTGTAGGACAATTGGTGGTAACATTGGCCACGTGAATATAGCCGGCACCAACATCCGAAAATGAAAATCTTTTGTAAATCTTCATAAACTTTTTTTTAAGTGTGAATAGTTACGCGCGTAGCATACTAAATTAGCGTAACCCTTTTTTCAAACCCACAAAAAAAGCGTGTAGTTAATACCGGTGAATAACTACATGTAGTATCACCATTGCTTATCAAGCTTAATTGCTTCTTTTAAGAGACGAACTATTTTTCGTTGGTTAATTTCCTCCGGTATTACTGACCACTTTGAATGGCTCTTGTTTTATATTAACCGTTTTGAAATGGCATCATTGAAACCAATTGTAGGCTATTTGTTTGGCGAAGCAAAATGTCTTGGATGTGAAGGAGAATTTGAGGTATTTGAAGGAGTGAGAGGAACGGTTAGCTTATAAATAAATCACTTTTAAATAATCAATCACCAGGCTGACTTTTCTACCCGCACCAAATCCAATTAAATTTCCATAGAATGGGGCGAAAGGCATTTTGTAAAATTGCGTACCGTTAACAAAAAAAGAATAAGTGCTGCCTGTTTTTATAATCATATACACATTAAAGTCTTCCGGGTTAAGAATGGCTTTTTGTAACGAGCCATGCTGCGTTATACAATCACGCTGGTTTTTCCCGTCACAGAATTCTACAGAAGCAAAGCCATCTTTAGCAAATGTAAAGTAGTAGCTGTTCATTGCTTCCCGCCCCCAAAAAAGCATGCTGTAATAATTTTTATGGTCAGCCTTACCACTTAATATTTTTATTCGTGTTTCTATTTCAAAATCTTTGTGCGTATCAATTTTTACTTCCTGTGCATCTCCATATGCATGGCGTAACGCGGTTAAATAATAAAACCCGGAATCAATTCTTGAGCTTATATACTTATTATCAGCAACTGTCCACTTGTTTTTATTGTTATTAAAGTCATCAAAGAAAATAACGCCAGGGGCTAATGTATCTCTTTGTGCAGATTGGCCTAAACAGTTAGAGGAAGTAAATAAGGCAATAAGTCCGATTATTATTTTCATTGGTAGTCTTAATTTTTGCGACTTCTTACTTTCTTAATTCATATTCTAAACTTGCCAGAATGAAAGGACCGATAGCTTTTCCCTCATTCTGGGTTACAACTACATCTGTGCCACATAGGTAGTAATTGGCAGTTCCTGTGCGGGATTTATCTTTTGCCGGGCCTAAACCCGCCGAAGCACAGGATTGGATAATATCCATTTCTCCATTTTGTCCTTCACGGATGAATGTTGTTAACAATCCCCGATATGCTTTTTCGGCCAGCCGTGCATACTTATTTTTATCTAACAGTCCTAACCGGATACCTTTTAAATAGGCATACGTAAACATAGATGATGCTGATGCTTCAAGGTAATTTGCATGATCGCATTTATTATATGTTTCTCCAGCAATTAAATCACCTTTTCCATCTGCTTTCTTCGTTTCATCATACTGCAACAATTGATACCATACGCCGCTTCGTTGATCCTGGTAACGGGCCAGCCCGGTTGCAACCTGGTTTATAATATCAGTTAATGCTTTATAGTCTGGATGGTTTTTAGGCATACATTCGAGCACATCTACCAGGGCTGCAAAATACCAGCCCATTCCTCTGCCCCAAAATTCAGTAGAACAGCCTTTAAATTCGCCATCTTTTCGTGCCCAGAAGGAGTTTTCATCTGTAGGATCGGCACTCCAGGCGTGGTAGTTTAGTTGCTTTTGTGGGTCGTAGGTGTGGTTGTTAATTATTTTAAATTGCAAAGCTATATCTGACCAGGATTCAAAATTATCAGCGTCCTCTTTTCCAAAAACGTGTTGCCAGCCAGCATATAGGGCTGGTCCCATATATAAACCATCCAGCCACATTTGGTTAGGATATTGTGCTTTGTGGAAAAAACCGTTAGCGTCTGGTTTGGAAGCATCAATACGACTGTGATTATATTTCAGCTTATTTCTTAAGAAAGTAACACAATTCTTATACCTATTGGCATCAGTCGTGTTCCCTTTTGTTAATTCAGTCTTATATAACGTAAAGAATATCTTACCTGCAGCAAGATCATCAATATCACTTTGGCCAACTCTTACAGTATCCTGTCCCTGCAATACATGATCGGCATAAGCTTTTACAACCCGATAGTATTCCTCTTTTTCAGGATATTGCTCCCAGGCTTTCAACACGCTTACTGCAACTAAGCCTGGTACATAATCCCAATGTGCTTTATTAAGCTGTTGAATGGTACGATTTGAAGCGAAGCTTTTTAATGCACGATTTTCGACTGCCTTTTGAGAATAGAGGAGCCGATTAGCGGGTCTTTTTAATGTAGTACAGGCAGCGAGGCTGCAAGCAATCAGAAATAAAAGCTGTTTCATAGGGAGGCAAATTACCAATTATCGTTTTGTTTTCATTGTGAAGATAAGAATATGCTTTTCCATTATGTTTATCGGAAAACATAGATAGTGAGACACGTATATGATTGTATATGATTTATTCTGAATGTTAAACTGTAGGAAGGTGGTCGCGGCACTGTCCGCAAGTTGGGGATATGAACCCAATGATTAAGGTTAATAAAAAGGCCTCACTTTCGTGAAGCCTTTTTCAGTAGCGGGATCGGGAGGAATATCTAACCGATTCATTCAGGATCTGATTGTTTTTGACAGCTTGAATGCTGATTAATGAAACTCAAGTTTAGATGAAATTATTCGTGAAGAGGTTTTGGCTGAATAGAATTGTTCAATTTGGCCAAAACTCATGATTCAAACATATTTTTGGCTGAATTGAGTTATGATTGGTTGATAATTGTGCCGTGATAATCAATGTGTTGGTCGCGATTTGTTGCTTATTGATAGACAATTCTTACATTTATGCTAGATTTGTGCAAGAGGATAAAATTTAGAAAATGACTTCCAC
>CBIMFG010000508.1:0-4586 GCA_966243125.1 uncultured Niastella sp. | reverse complement strand
TCTTGTTACCAAACTGTATAATTGTGGTACGTTGTACCTGATGCTGCCTGGCCGTAACCCGGCCCTCTCCACTGATATCCGGATGATGGCCCTTTTCTTTAGTGCTGGTATGTTGGGGCATGGCATTCTGGTTCACCGGTTAAAGGAAATGGAGAATACAGGCTTATCTTTTTACCGCAATTTACCTGTATCGGTCAGCCGCCGGTTTGCCCAGTATGGCTGGTTTTATTTTTGTCTTTTTATTCCTGAAATTATCACCATCGTAGCACGTACACCTTCCTGCTTAACTTATGAAGAGGCAGGATTCTTTATATTCTTTGGTTTTGGCATTTTGTTATTACTCAACAGCCTGCAGTTATACAACTACACCAACCTAAAGAACTACCTGGTAAATGTATCGCAAATATTCTTTGCCGTTATTATAGCCATGGTAACGCGGCAGCTCTACGCCCTTTCCATTATTTTCTTTGCGCTGGCTGTTATCCTGTTCTTTTACCGGTATTACCGGTTTGAACCGCAGCAAAACCCGGATCTATAATTTTATTCGGCTCTTAAACTCTTCACAGGGTTTGCAACGGCAGTTTTGGCGCAATGCAAACTTATTAACGCGAATGCCATGGCAACAACTGAGCCCAACACCAGCAGGTAAGGGAAAATATTCTGATGAATACGATAAGCAAAGTTCTGTAAAAAATGTTCTGTGGTCATATATGCCAGCGGCCAGGCAATTACATTGGCAATGATGATGAGCCAGGCATATTCTTTCAAAAACAACATAATAATACTGGCGGCATCAGCGCCCAGCACTTTACGCACCGCAATTTCTTTCATTCTTTTATTGAGGGTAAATGCTACCACACCCAATATCCCCAACAACACTATGATAAGATTTAGAACTGTGGCTACATCGGCCGCTGTTTTCAATTGCAATTCTGACTTATAAATTGCTGCAAACTTATCATCCATAAAGGTATAATCGAATGGTGCATTGGGCGACATGGTGCGCCAGTGCGTTTTTACTTCATCGAGGGTTTTAGTAATATTATTCGTATTTAGCTTCACTACCAGAAACCGGTACGATCTTCCAAATTTAACATGTGCAAACCCAACCGGTCCTATTTTGTCCTGCATGGAGGAAAAATTATAATCCCCGATAACGCCGGCAATGGTAGCCGGGCCAACAGGCGTTCCTATTTGTTGTCCCACTGCATTTTCATTAGTAAGCCCCAGTTGTTTTATGGTGGTTTCATTCAGCACCAACCCACCGCCACTGGGGTCGAAGAAAGAACCCGCTTTCATTTTTATACCGAATGTTTTTGCATAATCTTCATCGGCATTTGAAATGGGCAAATTTACCTGCTTCTGTTTGCCAGCGTCTCCCGGCGGATAAATAATAACCCGGCCAAATGGTGTGCTTTCGGGCAAATCAAAAACCAATGAAGCACTTTTTACCTGTGGGATCTGCAACAGGTCTTTTTTAATGGTCTCCATTTTTAAAACCCCTACGCTATCCCATCGTTTAGGGAATGCTGATATAACCAACAGCTGATCTTTGTTGTATCCAAGGTCTTTGTTAAAAATATAAGTAACCTGTTTATTCAGGTTCAGGGCGCAGATGAACACCAGAATGGCTAATGAAAATTGCACCACTACCAGCGCACGCTTCAATCCCAGGCCGCCTTTGGCACTATCTATCTTGCCTTTTACGGCCTGAATTAAATTGGTACTGCTTAATACAAATGCCGGATAAATGCCTGCCAGCAAACCTATGGCTGCAATAAGCAATAACAACTCGCCATATTCTTTACCGGTAAATTGCCAGAAAGGTTTCAGGGTTGTATTCAAGACCCTTGAAAATACGGGTATAAGCAGCTGATAGAAGAATACAGAAAGAACCGCCGCAATCAGAGTAAGCAGCAACGCTTCTATAAGAAATTGCATTACCACCTGCTTTTTAGCACTGCCAAATGTTTTACGCAGCCCTATTTCTTTTAAGCGGTAAGTTGAGGTACCAATGTTGATGTTTACATAATTGATGATCACCATCAGCAAAATGAAAAGGGCTATTATCGATAGGATGGTTATCATTTTATTTACGGCGCCATTATTATTTTTCAGGTAGTAATCTTTAACCGGTACGGCGGTTGCAGAAAGGTTCTTCCAAACAAAATCCGCCGAATACTTTTTGATCAACCTGTTCATAGCGTCAATAGCAGCCTGCGGTTTTACGCCCGGTTGCAATTCAATAAAACTTACCTCATTCAAAAAATCCCAGCTTAGCGAAGGGTCGCCTAAACTATAATATAAATTTCCGGCAGTAGGCACATACACGCTATAGGTATCATTTATCAAATGGGTAACGGTATTATAAGGGATGTCTTTTAAAACCGCACTCACTATATATTCCTGGGTAATACCGGCCGTCGTTGTTTGAATACTAAGCGGTTTGCCTATGGCATTGGTGGTACCATATAATTTCTGAGCAAACTTTGCCGTGATAACGGCCGAATTGTTGGTGGTGAACACCTGACTTTTATCACCATGCAACAGCGGAAAACCATACATGCTTACCAGTGTGGTATCACAAATGGCAATATCTTCTTTAAAATGCCGGTCGCCCGATGATACTACATTGGTAACCGGATTATACCTGAAATAATTGGCCACCAGGTTAGGATATTCATCCTTCATCCCTTTTGCCAGGGGTGAAACGGAGGTAATATCCGACCCCATATCTTTTTCTTTCCAGGCGGTTTTAATGTAATACTGGCGATCTGCATGCCGCAGTTCACTATTCACGCCCTTTTGACCCAGCACATAAATGCCAATGATCATACAAAACGTAATACCTATAGACAGGCATAAGATGTTGATGGCAGAAAACAGCTTGTGTTTGGTAAAATGGCGTAAAGCGATAATAAGATAATTTCTAAGCATAGCACATCTTGTATATATGAGGAATGCAGGCCGTATTGGAACCTCAAGCGCTGTGCCAGACTGCAAATGGTTACCGGTAAGCGTTTCGGGCAGTGAAACAGGGCAAACAGGTGTACGAAAACGAACAGTTTGTGTTCGATGCTGAACGCCGAACGCAAATAAAAAAGCCCCGCTACGCGAGGCTTTTTTGCTAAACGCTAAACGCTTAAGGCTTAAGGCGAAAACCAAATACAGTTAAGATCCGGATTTAGCGTTCAGCGTTTTGCGTTCGGCGTTCAGCATGATCATGGCTCTACTTTATTTACTTAGGCATTAACGGTACGCCTTCTTTAAATACCCGGTCAATGCGGGCTACTATATCTTCGAGGTGTGCTTTGGCAATTCCCTGTTGAAGCGGAATGGCGTTTTTGATATCGTTGCGCAGGTCACGTAAATGTGCTCGTACTATGCCAGACACATCGTTCTTTGTAGGATCGGGGTTTACATAGTACTGTGTTCCATTTCCATTGTTACGGCCAACAATTTCACCTGTGGCCCTAAACTCATTGAAGGAGATATCTATATACATCCGTTGCAGGTTGCGGCGGTTGATATCGATTGGTTTGTTGGTGTACAGCTCGCTCCAGATACTTTTCTTCAGGTCGTTCAGGAACTCGGTAATGGTGTACACCTTTTCATTCTTATAGTCTATTTCATTCTTCACAAAACCATTCAGGATATTTGAGCCCAGCAAGCGGCTAAGCACTGCTGATTGCGCTACACCATAATAAATATCAGCACTACTACCAGTGAATTTGAAAGTACTGTCGTTTGCCAGCCAATCGGGCACATGAAACAGATTGTTGTCGAGGAACTTCATAGCCGCTTTTTGTTTGCTATAAGGCACCAACTCAAATACAGGACCGCTTTGTTCTACGCTTTTTGGCGTAACATAGCGTCCCCCAACGCTTTTCAACACATGCATCATGTAAACATTGTATTGGCGCAAAAGTGCATCGGTTACACTTTGCAGCGCATCGTAACCTTCATTGGGTTTATACGTCCAGGTGCGGAGTTTAGGCAGAATCCGCTGCAGGTTCTTCAAGCCATACGTGCTGGCCGCTACGGCATCATCGACCAGGTCTTCGCTTTGTGCGCGCGGATCAGTGGCATTTATTTCGTACCCAAAGAACAGGTGTTTGTTATGGTTCAGGCTATCTATCACCAGTTTGTTCAGGAATGGTGTTTCTGCTTCGGCATTGTCGAACTGTGGCAGCCAGCGGTAGCCCCATTGAATGGCCCATTTATCGTATGCGCCAATACGAGGGAAAATACCTTTTTCTGTTATGCTGTCCTCAGGTTGCGCCACATAGTTAAAGCGGGCATAGTCCATAATGGAAGGGGTATGTCCGTTTGCTTCTACCCATTTTTTATCGCGCAGTTTTTCAACAGGCACAGTTGAGCTGGCGCCGAAGTTGTGCATAAGACCGAGCGTATGTCCTACCTCGTGGCTCGATACAAAACGGATCAAGTGTCCCATCAACTCGTCATCGAATTGCATTTTGCGCGCACGGGGATCAATGGCGCCGGCCTGCACCATGTACCAGTCGTGCACCAGCGACATAATATTATGGTACCAGTTGATGTGCGTTTCCATGATCTCACCACTG
>CBIMFG010000507.1:0-4588 GCA_966243125.1 uncultured Niastella sp. | reverse complement strand
ACATTCATCAACAGAACAAGGAACGATGCAAAAAATATTAGTGGCCAATCGCGGCGAAATTGCTTTGCGCATCATGCGCACCATTCACCGCATGGGTATAAAATCGGTGGCGGTATATTCTGAGGCCGACCGGCATGCACCGCATGTATTGTTTGCCGATGAAGCCGTTTGCCTGGGCCCCGCCCCTTCGAGCCAGAGTTATTTGAATGGCGATGCTATCATTGCCTTTGCCAAACAATTAGGGGTAGATGGCATACATCCCGGTTATGGTTTTTTGAGTGAGAATGCCAATTTCGCCAAAAAAGTAGAAGAAGCAGGCATCACCTTCATAGGGCCCGGTCACGAAGCCATGCGCATTATGGGTTCAAAACTAGCCGCCAAGGAATGTGTAAAGCAATATAATATTCCCATGGTACCCGGTATTGATAAAGCGATTGACGATGTTTCGGTTGCCAGGAAAATAGCGGCAGAGGTGGGTTATCCCATTCTTATTAAAGCCTCGGCCGGCGGCGGAGGAAAGGGAATGCGCATAGCCGCCCGGGAAAGTGAGCTGGAAGAACAAATGGAACGCGCTACCAGCGAAGCGTTGTCATCCTTTGGTGATGGATCGGTATTTATTGAAAAATACGTTAGCTCGCCCCGCCATATTGAAATACAGGTGCTGGCCGATAACTATGGCAATACGGTTCATTTGTTTGAACGCGAATGCAGCATACAACGCCGCCATCAAAAAGTGGTGGAAGAATCGCCCTCCTCTGTTTTAACTCCGGAGATCAGGCAAAAGATGGGGGCAGCTGCAGTGATGGTTGCCAAATCGTGTAACTATCGCAGTACCGGCACCGTTGAGTTTTTGCTGGATGAACAACTCAATTTTTATTTTCTGGAAATGAACACGCGGCTGCAGGTAGAGCATCCGGTTACGGAGATGATCACGGGTATTGATCTGGTTGAAGAACAAATAAACATTGCGCGGGGGCAAAAACTCCGGTTTCAGCAACATGAACTTACCATCAACGGTCATGCGCTGGAGTTACGGGTGTATGCAGAAGATCCTTTACATGAATTTTTACCTTCAACAGGAACACTTACCAAATACAAAGCGCCGCAAGGCGATGGCGTTCGGGTTGATGATGGGTATACCGAAGGACAGGCCATTCCGGTTTATTACGACCCCATGATCGCCAAACTGATCACGCATGGGCGTAACCGCACCGAAGCCATTCAAAAAATGAAAGCCGCCATTGCCACCTATACCATTGAAGGTGTGCAAACAACTTTGCCTTTCGGCAATTTTGTGTTAGAGCACGATGCCTTCCTGAGCGGCCGGTTCGACACCCAATTCGTTCAAAAATATTACACACCCGAAAAGCTGCTGACGCAACAAAAAAGCAAGGCCGGGTTGGCAGCCTTAATAGCGCTGCACTACTGGTTGCAAAAACAAAAAGAAGTAAAAGCAGTTGAATCTATTCCCACAAACTGGACAAAAAGATGAAAAAAAATAAATCAGAAGTATTAAAGCAAAAGATAGAGAAAGGAAAACTGGGTGGTGGAACGCATAGAAATGAAGCGCAGCATAAAAAAGGAAAACTCACCGCCCGTGAACGCATTACTTTGTTAATGGACCCTGGTTCGTTTGAAGAAATCGGGGCCCTGGTTTTACACCGCACCAAAGACTTTGGTATGGAAAGCCAGCAATATTATGGCGATGGGGTGATCACCGGCTATGGCACCATCAATGGCCGGCTGGCGTATGTATTCGCACAGGACTTTACCGTATTTGGCGGTGCGTTATCAGAAACGCAGGCCGAAAAAATATGCAAGGTGATGGACCTGGCCATGAAAACCGGTGCGCCTATGATTGGCCTGAACGATTCAGGCGGCGCCCGCATACAGGAGGGCGTAAGATCACTGGGCGGTTATGCCGATATTTTTTACCGCAATGTATTGGCCTCAGGCGTAATACCACAGATCTCAGCCATTATGGGCCCCTGCGCTGGCGGCGCGGTGTATTCACCCGCCATGACCGATTTTACCCTGATGGTAGAGAACACCAGTTATATGTTTGTTACCGGTCCCAATGTGGTGAAAACAGTTACCAATGAGGAGGTGAGTCCGGAAGAATTAGGCGGCGCATCAGCCCACTCTACCAAATCAGGTGTTACCCACCTCACCGCCGCCAATGATATGGAATGTATTGCCGAAGTAAAAAAACTGTTGAGCTACATTCCGCAAAACTGTGAAGATACCACGCCAAAGATCCCCTATACGCTGGGCGATGAAACGCGGTCTGCCCTGGAAACCATCATCCCCGAAAGCAATAACCAGCCCTACGATATGCGGGCGGTAATAGAAGGTATTTGCGATGCCGGTTCTTTTTTTGAGATCCATCCCGATTATGCCGTTAACATCGTGATTGGCTTTGCCCGGTTGGCAGGCAGAAGCATTGGCATTGTAGCCAATCAGCCCATAAGCCTGGCCGGGGTATTGGACATTGACAGTTCAAAAAAAGCAGCGCGCTTCATTCGCTTTTGCGATTGCTTTAATATTCCCTTGCTGGTGCTGGTTGATGTGCCGGGCTTTTTACCAGGCACCGATCAGGAATGGCATGGTATTATTACCAATGGCGCCAAGCTGTTGTTTGCCTTTAGTGAAGCAACCGTGCCCCGGGTTACGGTAATTACGCGTAAGGCGTATGGTGGGGCCTATGATGTAATGAATTCAAAACACATTGGCGCTGATATCAATTATGCCTGGCCTACGGCAGAAATAGCCGTGATGGGCGCCAAAGGCGCCAGTGAGATCATCTTTAAAAAAGAAATTTCCGAAGCAGCTGACCCGGCGCAAAAACTGGCTGAGAAGGAAGCTGAATATGCAGATAAATTTGCGACGCCCTACCTGGCAGCTGAAAGAGGGTTTATTGATGAAGTAATAGAACCTAAATATACCCGCGCCAAACTTATTAAAGCATTTGCCATGCTGGAAAATAAGGTAGCTGTATTGCCTAAGAAGAAGCATGGGAATATACCGTTGTAGGGTAATTAACCTAACGACAATCTATAAGTCTTTTATGCGCTCAATCATATTCTTAAAATAATTATAATCAATTGAAACTACAACACGCGGTTCAACCGTAACTGAATCAGTCTGATCTCTTCGGTTATACCATACGTAGCGGAGATATTGCATTTGTAGAAAGGCGCCAGCATAATACCGGGCCCATAGGAGATGTGTATTTTATCTGATCGTTCACCAGGCACCCAAACCCGGCCCTGGTCAAAAAAGGCAAACACCCCAATTTTACCCCTCATAAAATAGCTGCGGATATTGGTGATGAAGCGTAACTCATTGCTGTTATAAAATGCGGTCTTGCCCCAAAACCGCTCCCGCCTAAAACCACGCAAGGTACGTGGGCCGCCAATAATAGCATGTTCATATGACTGGCCCGAATGCAACACGTCATTGTTCACAATGGTTTCTGCGCCGGCTCTTATAGCCAGCGACACATGATTTACAATGGGCACGTATAACTGGCCATGGGCATTGTATTGCTGATAGAATTCATTTTGCAGGAAATTTTTTGCATAAACGGCATTGGCTAAAAATGTATATCCGCTTTCCGGCACTATTGAATCTTTTACATGTACATAAGAGTAAGTTAATTGTAACCCTGCGTATGGATTGGCCTTAAACAACTCACTGTTATTGGTAAATACTTTCGAGGGATATCTATCCGGATCGTTTTTACCTGTTGTTCGCAGATAATAAGCTGTCACCGCGAAATTACTTCTTCCAAAATTGCGGTTTAACCCTGCAGCTGCGTACCACTCTTCGCTTCGCAACCGGTAATAGTTAATATCGTTGGTAACTGATTTGGTTTCATTACCTGTACCATAAAAATTCGTCCAGCGAATAACATCATAATCTGCCCGCATTATCAGGTTCCATTTTCCCAATACATGCGGGTATACAGCCGACCAATAAAAGCTGAGCGCACTTTGAGAAATAGAATACCGCACCCCGAATACATGCTCCCAGGTAAACGGGTCCTTGCGCCATTTATATTTTCTGTATGCATATCGCGCGCCTACAAAGATCCTGTCTGCATTGTTATAAAACGCTTCGGGTCTAAAACCTGATTCATCATACCTTGACCACCGGTAGCTCCATTTATTATTAGAGGTGTCTGATGACAAATGCATATTGGCTGAACTGGTTTGAAATGTATTGTTGGCATTATCATATACGTGCGCCTTATGACCTGTTTGAACAATAGAATCCTTTCCAACGCCACCGATTATCCGAATGGTAATTTTATTACGGTCGTTGTTCACTACATATACATCTTCACCGTTTATGCCAAACAAGCGGATCTCTTTTGTTTCTGCGGGATTAAAAGTCCGGTTATAAAAAGGAGTGGTTGCTTTTTGTCCGTTTTCATTGATGCGGAAAACGGCTACCGATGTTTCGTTGTCACCAGCGCCCGATACTTCAAAATATTCCCGCTGGCTGCTGCCAGGTATTTCCACTTCTTTTGCAATAAACAGGTAATACTGTTTGGCAAATGCTGGCAGCTGCTCCCGGCGCGATT
>CBIMFG010000506.1:0-4589 GCA_966243125.1 uncultured Niastella sp. | reverse complement strand
CTCTGGGGGCAATGCAATTTTAAGCAAGACAAACAGTATGGTAATGAGCGGAGCCTCCCTCGCTGCCGGCAGCATTGGCGGATTAGGCGGAGGCGCCGCAAGTATGAGTGGAGGCGGCTTTGGTGGATCAGGAGGAGGTGGTGGAAGTATGAGTTCAGATATCATGGGTTCGGATAAGCAAATGACCAATATGGCGGATGCATCCAACTCAGAACCCTATTTAAAAGATCCTGCCTCCAGTTATCAACACAATCAGCTTTCAGGCAACCCCAGAGGGTAGCATCAAATACAACTTTTATGTTCCAGCAATTCAAAAATATTGACAGCGCCTTCCAGCATATACGATTGTTTTCTCTGCTCTTTTTAATTTCCAATTGTGCTTTATGTTTTTACGTGCTGTATACAACAAGAAAGGATAATCAGCAGAGCAGGAATCGTGTGTACATTCTCACTAACGGTAAGTTAATGGATGCAGTAGGTATCAATCGCAGTGACTCTATTGCTGTTGAAATTCGGGACCACGCAAAAGCATTTCATTATCACTTTTATGATTTGGAACCCGATGATGCTATTATTAAAAAGCAAATAACAAGAGCCTTGTATTTGTGTGATGCTACGGCTAAGGCAGAATATGACAACCTTACCGAAAAGGGATACTATTCCAACCTCGTTTCCGCCAATGTCACCCAAAGAGTCGAAGATCCTGATAGCATTTATGTGAATATTAACCAATCACCTTACTATTTCAAATACTTCGGGAAACTAAAAATTATAAGGGCGACTAGTGTTGTCACCAGATCGTTGATCACAGAAGGGTATATACGCACCTTAAGTCAAATCAGTGATAACAATCCACATGGCTTTTTGATAGAGCGGTGGAAAGTATTAGAGAATAATGATCTAAATATTGAAAAACGATAAGTCATGTTTAACATATTTCGTAGGAAGAAGATTCCAGAGGTTGAGCCGCATCCGGCGATAGACAAAGCTGTTTCGATCATTGGAAAGTCGTGGCTGAAAGCGCAAACAACTTGGGCAAACTGGCTAAGTGAACACGAAAGGAAAATGAACCAGCAGCAAAAGAAAATTGGCTTAGCAGTACTTGTCGTGCTCATGTTTGCTTTACCTGGCGCCATCCTTTACAATGGATTTTTTAAAAAAACTACTCCTTCACAAGGTTGGCTTAAGCCCCCCACTGTTACGCTCCCAGAAGATACGCGGCTTCCAGATTCTCTCAATGTGAATTTGTTAAAAGAACTCTATAGAAAGCGACATCTGGGCACACAGCAAATAGATTCAACTCACAACTAAATATTCATATATGGAAAATGAGAACAAAAAGAAAAAAAAGTTGGTACTACTCATGTTGGTATTCGTTGTACCGCTTGCATTGCTTTTTTATATGCTGATGTCAGGCGGCAATGAGAAAAACAACCTTTCTATGAGAAATGGTGCTAATGCATTTAATGACAAACTTCCTGCTGCAAACGCCAGGGAGGCCGCCAAAAATAAGTTGGAGATTTATATGCAGGCGCAGAAGGATTCTGAAAAACTGAAAGATCAGGAAAAACAAGATCCGTATGCAAAAAAATTGTTTGATCCAATGCCTTCTCCGGAGGACGTTGTTATAAATAGCAGCCCTTCTGTAAACTTGCCAAAGTCGAAAGGTTCAAATTGGAATAAAGAAGATGCGAATGAAAAAAAGGTTAAGGAACGTATAGATAACCTGATGAACGCTTTGAATAATAGTAATGCACCTGGCCTTAATCCCAATTACTCTACCATACCCAAACCCGATCCAAAAAATGATGAGCAAATTCAGCGCCTCGAAAATATGCTGTCTTCTTTAAAAACCCCAGACACGTCAACTGACCCGGAAATGAAACAATTGGAATCCATGCTCGATAAGATACTGGACATCCAGCATCCACAACGGGTAAATGACCGTTTGAAACAGGGCGCGGATGAAAAAAAGAAGGACACTCTGAATTACATGACTCCGATTGTCCAGGCCCCTAATAATTCACTTGGTTTTTTTTCTCATAATCCCTCTGGTACTAATAATGCATTCTGGGGGCTATCACCCGAAATCATTGCTTATAATGACCAAAGTTTTCTTGCGGTAATCCATGAGAACCAAAAAATCCAGGATGAGCAGACTATTAAACTTCGATTGCTTCAAAATGTATTTATAGATAAGGTAGCTATTCCCAAGGGAGAGTTTATTTATGGAAAATGCACGATTTCAAACAATCGGGTAAACGTACTCATCCAGAGCGTAACCTATAATAGCAGAGTATATCCTGTTCAGTTAAAAGTATATGATCAAACAGACGGTATGGAGGGCATTAATATCCAGGGGGATATTACGGAACAGGTTTCAAAGGAGGGCATGGATAAAATGATTCAGCAAATGCAGATCAATGCAATGACATCTTCCATCGGTGTCCAAGCTGCGACCTCGGGAATAGAAACTGCAAAAAACCTGTTAAGTAAAAAAGTAAGGAAGGTTACCGTAACGCTTAAGTCAGACCATGTTTTAATACTTAAACCAATTCAATAACTACGTAATTCATCAAAAGACATCCAATATGAAAAAGTTAATTTCATTTACTGTAATGGCGTTATCTATTGCTATTGTACACGCCCAATATGATTCAAGAAATTTGCCTTTGATAACCAACGTGATTCCCTTTAAACTGGAAGTAGGCTACAACTTCAATACTGCAATAGCCTTTCCCGGAACTATTAAAAAGGCATATTGGGGATATAAGGATATCATGGCGATGGAAGTGCCTGAAGTCAAAAATATTTTGCTTGTGAAAGCAGCCAAGAAAAACTTTGATCCTACCAATTTGCAAGTGTTTACCCTCGATGGAAAAATATACGTTTTTAATATCACCTATTCAGACAGCCCATCAAGAACAACATTCGACTTGAGGAAAGCTAATGAAGAAATTATGGAGAGTTCTACTTCTCCAATATCGTTTTCCGACCAGCCATTAAACGATTTGCAACTTGAAGAGTTAATGAAAAAGGTAAGAAACTCCAGAAAGTTTATTTCAAAGGCAGCAACCCGTTCTGATATGACATTGAGATTAAAGGGGATCTATTTCAACAATAACTTATTGTTTTTTTCCTTTCAACTTTTTAACCGTTCTAATCTAGATTATGATGTAGATTTCATGCATCTATATATTAAAGACGAGCATAAAAGCAGGCGTTCATCTTTCCAGCAAAGAGAGCTGATACCTGTTAAAAGGGACACTGTTAATACCATCTCTGGACAGAGGCAGGAATCCTTTGTAATTGTAGTGCCCAAATTTACCATACCTGATAAGAAGGAATTTTATTTTGAAGTTTATGAAGCGAACGGTGGCAGAACCATCACTTTACGGATAAAGAACCGCCAATTATTAAAAGCTAAACCTGTTTGATTATGGCAACGCTAAAAAAAAGTTTTGAGGCAAATGTTCCCAATTCGAACAGGGTTTCGGATGCCATTTTTCTGTACGCAGAAGAAGAAAATAAGCTGAAGATCAGTAATCCGAGAGAAAGTAACCGCGATGAGTACAATATCCAACTTAAACTCGATTATTATCAGGGCATTGCAAAGGAATACCGCAAAACTAAAAATAAAGTAGAAAAGCAATCTCTGCTATTTGTTCGACACGAAATTCGGAGGTTAAAAGCAAAATTGAATCCCGCCCTGTTTAACCGGATATACTATTCCGACGCTGCTGAGACAATTAAAAGCTGGTTGCGTAGTAAAAATGATCCCGTTAATTACTATCAAAACGCGATTAAAAAAATCGATAAAGAGCTGATTCAAAACCATAATCTTCAGTACTTGTCATCTGAATTAAAAAAGGTCGGATTTAATGTTGAAATGGAAGCCAGTCTAAAAAGAATGATCAATCAAAATTTACCGGAGTTTCACTTGCGTTATGCTGATCTTGAAAATCGTAATGCTCATTATGTTGTTCATTTTAAAAAGATACCGCAAACAGACCTTTACTATTTTGAAAAGTTTGATGCCATCGCCAGACCATCGCTTGATGCCTTGCTGAGCGGAGACGTGAACTGCCCCAGGCAAACATTCCATGTACATGATAATCTTAAGCTAAATGCTTCTGAGGCTGAAAGATTGGTAAATGGAAAAGCTGTGTACAGAAGAGTGAATGGTAAAGACGTTTGGTTAATGAAGGATGATCTTTCAATGGGGCACCCGTTGAAAATTATTGAATTTGACTTGGAAGGTGCTTTACTTCAGCTGCCGATTAAGGAGCGAGAGGACGCTAACAAATATCAGGCGGTCATTGCTGCGTTGAAAAATGGCAAAACGAAAGAGGTAACACTCACAATGAATGCAACGGAATTAAAATACACTCTTGAAGCAGCCCCTGAAAAATTCAGTGTTACTATCCTGGACAGAGACGGGCAAGCAATTCAAATGGAGAATCAGTTGTCCAGCCAACAAGCGGCCACGGCAGTTTGGAAGGTAGTAAATGAACAAAATGTGGAACATAGTCATAAGAAAAGGCAACAAGTTGGTTGATGGATTCGGGGCGCATTGCGCCCCAATTCAT
>CBIMFG010000505.1:0-4590 GCA_966243125.1 uncultured Niastella sp. | reverse complement strand
TCTCATGGGAAACCACGCATTCATTTGACCTGGGCCTGGACCTTAACTTCCTGGCATTCGCAAACATCCTGGCAGGATGGATTTTGCTGTTCCTTTTCAGAAGCCTTTTTTAACGAAGGTCAGGAAAACAAACACTGGTTGAAACAATTAAGTACCCGCGGCAATGTAGTGCTCTCGCTTAGTCCGGAACAAACGGGCTACTTTTCTTTGCTGCTGGAAGATCTGTTTAGTCAGAGGGATGCCGAACTCACCAGAAGCCTGCTGCATGTACTGGTGAGAAAAGCTGCTGCTTTTTTCCCTGATCAACACAAGCATATTGCGCCTGGCAACAATGCGGCCATTAACCTGACTAAAAATTTTATTGCGCATTATCAGGCAGATTTTGAACAACTCCTGAAGGGCGCTCTTAAGGAAATCCCCGCACTGGCTATGCAGGCAGAACGGTTGCATGTTACGCCTAACCACCTGAATGATACGGTAAAGGAAGTTACCGGCAAATCAGTAGGGCAGCACATCCAGGAAGAATTGTGCCGGCAGGCAACGGCATGGCTGCAACAAACCAACTGGCCCATTGGCCAGATTGCCAACCGGCTGGGTTTTACCGATGCTTCTTATTTCGCGCGCTTTTACCGCAAGTTTACCGGCCAATCGCCTTCGGCGGTTCGCAGCCAACATCCGTAGATTGTACCAGCATCTCCGTGTTCTGTCCTGACCGCCTAATACCTGCTGAAATAGCTTTGCAAAAAATAATTGAAGCAATGGCTACACAGCAGAAAATACTGATACAAGGGGCTACCGTGATCTCCATGAACAATGAATTAGGCGTTCTCCCCCAAAGCGATGTATTGATTGAAGGTTCCAACATAAAAGCGATAGCGCCTGCTATTGCTGCAAACGATGCACAGGTGATTGATGCAACGGGTATGATCCTGCTCCCGGGCTTTGTTGATGCGCACCGCCATTCCTGGCAGGCAAGCCTGCGCCGGCTGATGCCGGATGTAAGCGACCTGATGAGCTATGTAGGGCGAATACATTTCAACCTGGCGTTGCACTACCGGCCTGAAGATATTTATATTGGCAACCTGTTAACGGCCTGGAGCGCCATCGACCATGGCATTACCACCATCGTTGATGCCTCGCACAATACCCGCAGTTATGCCCACGCCAGTGCGGCTGTTGATGCACTGGAAGCAACCGGCATCAGGGCATTATACGCAGCTGCATTTCCGTTGGGCGGCGAATGGGAACAATCGTTCTGGACAAAAGGACTGGAACGCCTGCAGGCAGAACGCTTTGCTTCAGACGGACTGGTAAAACTGGGCATCTTCAGTCACATGAACACCAATAACTGGGACGTGGCCCGGCGGTTGGGGATCCCGGTAATTACCGAATTTTTGGGAAAGGAATTGTCTGCGCTTTTACCTGGCCTGCAAGCGGAAGGAAAACTGGGGCCAGATAATATTTTCAACCATTGTACAGGGCTTACCAAAGAGGCCTGGCAAATTATGAGCGACTGCGGCGTACAGGTTACGGTAGATCCGCGCAGCGATGCCCAGTATGGATTGGAAGAAGGCGTTTTTGCTTACCAGCATGCCATCGATCATGGAATAAAACCGGGCATTGGTACCGATCTGGAAACCGCCTATGGTGGTGACCTATTTACTGAAATGCGCGTGGCTTTTTCGTTACAACGGGCTTTCGCGCAACAGCGCCGGTACCTGGGCGATATAAGCGCGCCTGCGCCTGTAACATCGGAAGAACTGCTGCAGGCCGCCACGCAGCATGGTGCGCAAATCGCCGGTTTTGGCGCTGTATCAGGCAGTATTACACCTGGTAAATCAGCTGACCTGGTATTGATCAACACCAACGCGGTTAACCTGTTTCCGGCTAATGATGCCATCGGTACGGTGGTACATGCCGCCGATCGCAGCAATGTAGATACGGTGATGATAGCCGGAAAAATTGTAAAATCACAGGGCAAACTGGTAGGTGCTGATCTGGACAAACTAAAAAAAGATGCCGAAACATCCGTAGCCTATTTACTGGAAAAAGAAAAAGCATAATACGGCAATACATAAAAAGGGATAGTTGAACGCTATCCCCTTTTATGCAACCGCAGTAGAACCACAGTTGTCATGTGTGGGATAATATTTCTTTATTACTTTATTCATGTGGCTGGCATCTGTAAACCCCAGCTCGAACGCAATTTCCTTGGCGTTTTGTTCCGAGTTTTCCAACCGGCTCTTGGCAACATTCACCCTGGATTTTAAAATATACTCTTTTAAGCTTTCGCCGGTCTTCTTTTTAAAGTATTCACCTACATAAGTTGGCGACAGGTTAAACTCGCTGGCAATCGACTCGATCCTGAGTTTTTCATTATCGAACAGGTTAAACTGCACATACTGTAAAATATCACTGGCCTGCTTGTCGAGGGTTTTATTGCCATTGCGGAAGGTTTGTTCAAAATTGCGCATAACAATATTCAGCAGGGTAAACATGTGCGCCCTGATGATAGACTCCGATTGCTCCCGTTTATTCGCATACTCGTCACAAATACCTTTTATAAGGCTCACCAGTATGTTCTTGTCAGACGAATTATTGATGATATCACCCGGCTGGCGATTGTAGCTGCTGAGAATATAATGCAGGTTTTGAAACCACTCGGTGTAATCCATCATTTGCAGGCTGTCTTTCCGGAAAAACAAAGAGTTGAACCGGATAAAGATGAATTTGGTAGGCGCTTGTATGGTAAAGTTGTGGCAGTCGTAGGGGGGCAGTAAAAAAATATTGCCTCCTGTGTAGGGGATCTTGTTCTCGTTGATACATTGCAACCCGCTGCCGGCTTCTATAAACACCAGTTCAAAGAAATTGTGTTGGTGCGGACGGCGGGTCCATTCTGCAATTTCTTCCCTGCTCACAACAAACGGATGGGTGGAATTCTCAATATGCATACGCGCTCATTTCAGTTTTATACTCCGCCAAGGTACCTAATCTTTTTTTAAGGATCGATGCGAACGACCGATTTGCCAAACAATTTTCCTTCCATCATTTGCCGTAACAGCGAAGGTATTTCCGCAAAGGTGTTGATACGGGCTATATTCGGGCGAAGGCTTCCCTGTTGTAGTGCTTCCGCAAGCGCTTTCATATCACTGCCACTGGAGTGTACAAAAAGAAAAAACGCATTGATATTTTTTTCCGCTGCCACTTTTTTCCATTCATCGCCCTTTCCGCTTGGTATAGTGATAAGGCGCCCGGTTGAACTCAATATATTCATGGCCTTGATAGTACTTTCACCTCCCAGGGTGTCCAGCACAAAATCTATGTTATTGACAGCCTTTTCAAAATCGGTGGTTGTAAAGTCAATAGCTTCATCGAGTCCGGCACTCATGAGCTGGGGAATATCTTTGGGGGCTGCAGTACCAATCACATACGCGCCGGCTGCTTTTGCCAGTTGAAAGGCAGGGAAACCCACGCCGCCGGCTACTCCCTGTATAAGTACGCGTTCACCGGGTTTAATGGCTGCCTGCTGTATGGCCTGCCAGGCCATGAGGGCCGACAATGTGGTGGCCGCTGCAATTTCATGTGATATGACCGTTGGCTTTTTCGCTACTTCACTGGCCGGTACTGCTACATATTCTGCATAGGTTTTGCCATGACCCGGAAAGTTCACCAGGCCGAATACTTCATCGCCTTCCTGAAAGCCGGTTACTTCACTACCTGTTTTCACCACTATGCCGCTAAGTCCCCAGCCTGGTATTTTAGGATCATCTGTACCCATATTGGCATACTGGCCAGCTCCCTGTATCGTTTTTGCATCCACCGGATTGATGTCGATAGCTTTGGTTTGCACCAGTAATTCAGTTGGCTGAATAACGGGTACAGGAAGTTCCGCAGCTGTCAGCTCAAATGGCGGTTTATTGCCGGTTAAAATATATGCTTTCATGGTTTTGCATTAATGGTGATGAGTTCAGGCTACTGTAAGTACAATTTTACCTTTGGTGCTGCCAGATTCCTGCTGTTGATGCGCAATATCCATTTGCGAAAAATCATAATGATTAACGTAGGGACGAAGCGCATTGTTGGCGAGTAAACCGGCCAGCTGTTCCATATCTTCTCCACTGGATTGAACGAGGTTAAAGAAGGCATTTACATGACGATCGGCTGCCTGTTGAACCACCTCAGGTGCAATACCTGTAGGAATACTGATCAGCTTGCCACCCGGTTTTATTACCGGTATAGAGCGCGCTATCAGGTCACCGCCTACTGCATCAAGTACAAGATCGATGCCGCTCACTTCTTCTTCAAAGCGTTTGCTTTTGTAGTCGATGTGTTCATCAGCGCCCAGTTGCAGTACGAAATCTTTATTGGCAGCTGAAGAGGTACCAATTACATAGGCGCCTGCCCACCGGGCCAACTGTACGGTAAAATGTCCCACCCCGCCGGCAGCGGCATGCACCAGTATACGTTGTCCTTTTTGCAAGCCGCCTTTGTGAAACAACGACTGCCAGGCTGTGAGGGCTGCCAGGGTAGTGGCTGCAGCCTGCTGGTGGGTAATGGCAGCGGGTTTCAGCGCCAGGTGTGCTGCAGGAG
>CBIMFG010000504.1:0-4593 GCA_966243125.1 uncultured Niastella sp. | reverse complement strand
AACACTTCTGCAACTGCAAAAAGAACAACACATTTACTTTTTCCAATAAAACAACAGGCGCCTCTGCCAGTGCCATCTATAAATGGGACCTGGGAAATGGCAATACTTCCAGTATTGTTAACCCGGGTGCCGTTTATACGGAAGAAAAAACATATACAGTTACGCTTACTGTTCAGGATGGCAATCAAACAGCCAGCAAAACAATGACCATTTCGGTTTATGGAAAGCCTGTGGCCGATTTTTCCCCTTCCATAGTAAAAGGTTGTGCCCCCTTGCAGGTAACGTTTACCAGTAATTCGCAGGCTGTAAACGGCTCCATCGCAAACTACTATTGGGATTTTGGCGATGGCACTACACAACAGGGAAATACCGGAAGCCAGGCTCATATGTATACTCTGGCCCAGCTATCTGCAGTAAGCCTCACTGTATCCAATAGTTTCGGCTGCCATGCTACTATAAAAAAACAAGCCCTTATAGAAACCCTGCCGGCCTTAACGGCGGCATTTTCTTCCGATAAAACAGTGCTTTGCAAGGAAACAGATGCGGTGCAATTCACCAATACCAGTACCGGCCCCGGGGTACTTGATTATAGCTGGGATTTTGGCGATGGCAACGTTTCCAACCAGAAAGACCCGAATTATGCATTCAATAAAAAAGGCACGTATACTGTAAAACTCACCGTTAACAGTTCCGTAGGTTGCACCGCTTCAAAAACCCAAACCAACTACCTGCATGTAGCCAATTACATCTCCGATATCCTGATGCCTGCCCGGCCATGCGCAGGCAACACCGATACCTTTTATCCCAAAAACAATCCGGTGGCCGATAAAATGGTCTGGAAAGTAAATGACCAGGTGATAGCGCCCATCACCAACAATGCAATGAGCTATCCTTTTGGCGCTGCAGGCACTTACCAGATTAAACTGGTGAACAGTTTTGGTAATTGTATGGATTCAGTTACAAAACAGTTTGAGGTAAAGGATCTGCCTGATATTCGCCCCTTTGTTGCCGATATAGTAACCCCATGCGGATCGCCCGCTACCGTAAATTTTAAAGATACCACGCCTGGAGCTGTACAATGGGAGTGGAGATTCGAAAATAATTACAATCCGGCTGTAGTGCAATCAACATTGCAGGCGCCTGTGTATGTTTATCGTGCCAACACTGCGTACACCGTATTATCGAAAGTATGGAATGGAGATGGCTGTGCCAATACCATTACCCAAACTGTAAGAATTGATAAACCCTATGTTAGGATCCTGTATAACTCCGGCGCAACCGGCCTGCAAACATGCGGGCAGCCGCTTACAGTAAATTTCTTTGTGGCAAACCCGCAGGATATGGCATCTTATGAATGGGATTTTGGCGATAAAACTACCTCCACCGACGCTTCGCCCACCCATACTTACAGCAAGGTTGGTGAATACCTGGTATCATTAAAATATGTATCAGTAAATGGTTGTTCAGACAGGGTTGATTTGGGTTACGTGCTTTCTGTTACCGACCCATTGAAGGCAGATTTTGAAAGTCGTGATGGAACAACTGTTTGTGGCAATAGCCAGGTGTATTTCAAAAACACATCAACCGGAGGCTTTGCATGGTGGGCTGTTGACGGCAGGTCTGTAAACTGGACCAGTTCCCCCAAACAGGATATGATCTACAATTTTACTACACCGGGAAAACATACGATAGCCCTGACCGTTACCTGGGACGGATGCTCAGATAAAATTGAAAAAATAGATTACATAACGGTATTGCCACCTATTGCAAAGATCGATAGCGTAACCTATCCCTGTGCAGGAAACAGGGCAGATGTGATCTTTTATTATAAAGACCCGGGCGGTGGTACATGGACCTGGGATTATGGCGATGGTACAACTGAAACGCTGACTACCTGGTCGCCTACCATCACTCATATGTATGCCCAAAGTGGTATATACAGAGCGAAATTAAAAGCCACCGATGGGCAGTGCCAGACATCCGATTCCATCATAGCGCTTGTAGCGCTTAAACAATATCCACAGCTTACGGCTGCAAAAACCGGTGTTTGTGAGAATGAACCATTGAAGTACGAGCTTTCGAACATTGATGTGATGAAGAGTAATTTTTTTGGCTATCCTACATATAACTATTATGAAGTGGTTGGTTATAGTTATAATACCGGCGCCATGGATTCCAATAAAGTGTATATAGACCCAACAGCTCCTCTCCCCTATAAGGGAACTATTGCACAGATCCCAAAAGATGCAGACGAGGTACGGGTTATTATCCGTAATGAAACTAATTGGTGTAATGATACCAGCAATTATATTCCGGTTAAAATAACCGGCTCGCGGGCCGGTTTTGAAGTGCTCACCAATAATGTATGCTATAAAAATTCGATTACGTTCAAAGACACGTCAAAAGCGAACAACAGCACCATCACCAGTTGGCAATGGGATTTTGGCGATGGGCAAACCAGTACACAAAGCGGAACCATTTCTCATACTTATGATAAACCGGGGCAGTATAATGTAACTTTAAAAATTACGGATGCCAGCGGTTGTGGTTCCGCTACTTCTTCGAGCGCCAATCCCGTTATTGTTGTTGGCCCGCAGGCTGCGTTTACCCCTTCCGGTATCAATGTACCATTAAGCACTACCGTAACCTTTACCAACAACACCAACAATTCGGGCAGCAGCAATACAACTTACCAGTGGGAGGTGAATGGAACCGTTTTTTCAACAGACTTCAGTCCTTCTTACACCTTCGATCAACCAGGCAGCTATACGGTTACATTAACCGCTACCAATCCGGTTACCGGATGTTCCTCAACCGCCACCCAGGTAATTGTGGTCAATAACTTTAATGTAGCTTTTAAAATTGGTTATACAGACATTACCGCTAATAGCTGTCCGCCAGTACAGGTTAGCTTTACCAATAACTCGAAAAATTATACCAGCATAAAATGGAACCTGGGTGATGGCACTATCATTGAAAATGTAAGCAACCCTACCCATATTTATGAAAAAGCCGGTAAGTACATCATTACGTTGGACGTAACCAATGCAAGCGGATTACAAGGCACTTTCATTGATTCTGTGATCATCGATCAACCACAAGCTGTCATTAACAGCAACACGCTGGAAGCCTGTAAAGGAAGCACTGTTGCGCTAAATGCCGTTGCCAGCAATACCAGTTTGTATGTTTGGGATTTTGGTGATGGCAGTGTGATCACTACAACCGATACATTTGCCAACCACCAATATAGTACACCAGGCGTATACGCACCGGCGCTGATCATGAAACAATCTGCCAACGGATGTACGGGAACTTCGCCGCTTGGAAACAAGATCAACATCAGGCCTGATCCCGTAGTGACCATTGCACCCGCCCGGTCGTTGATCTGTAAGGGAGCTGCTGTGCCTTTGCAGGCAACCGGTGGTATTACATATGAATGGCTTCCGGCTACAGACCTGAGTAATGCTGCCATTGCCAATCCCGTGGCTTCTCCGGGGCAAACCAGCTCTTACACCGTAAAGGTTACTGATGATATCGGTTGCAATAACACCGGGCAGGTTACCATTACGGTTATACAACCCGTTCAGGTAACAGTGACCGGCAAGGGCGATATTTGCCAGGGAGAACCGGTTAGCCTGAAAGCAAGCGGCGCTGAAGTATATAAATGGATCAATGACATTGCCGGACTGAATAACATTGGTATTCCCAATCCGGTAGCAATGCCAGGCGTTACTACAACCTATACCATTACCGGTTCAGATGCGCACAGTTGTTTTACCGATACCGCTGAGATCACCATACAGGTAAAACCAACCCCCACGGTAAATGCAGGTCCCGATGTACAACCATGGCCCGGCGAACCTGTTCCATTACAGGCCATTGGAAGTAATGATGTAACCTACTGGAAATGGACGCCTGCCACTTATCTTAGTTGCACCAGTTGTTCCAACCCCGTTTGTACCCCGCTCACCACCAATTCATATACCGTTACAGTAAAAAACCAGTACGGGTGTACCGCCGTTGATACCATAGCCGTGAAGCTGTTATGCAGTGAAGGCAGCATAAGGATCCCCAATGGCATTACGCCAAATGGCGATGGGAAGAACGATGTATTTATGATCAAGGGTGTTGCTATGGTGAAACACCTGGTTATATTTAACCGCTGGGGACAAAAGATCTTCGACCGCAGCAACTTCATCGCCGGCGACCGGTCATTATGCTGGGATGGCACCATTAATGGATATCCGGCTGAGGCGGGCACCTACGTTTACCTGGTAGAGGTAGATTGCCCCGAAGGTGCTTTCACGAAAAAAGGCGCCCTGGAATTGGTGCGGTAGAAATATATTCGCTATTCATTTCCTTGCCAAAGGCTTATTTCCGATTGTCAATTAAATTGAGCAGATCTTCAACTGCAAACCCATTAATAGTCATTCCTTTGATATTACAGTTTGTCAGCTCTATACCACTAAGATCGCAATTCTTTATAGAAACATTGCTCAAATTGCAATGGTTAAACTGGCTGCCATGCAATTCACAATCCTCAAAACGAACAGGGCGCATGGTACTACCCGGAACGTGCATAGGGTGATCTTT
>CBIMFG010000503.1:0-4600 GCA_966243125.1 uncultured Niastella sp. | reverse complement strand
CTATACCGGCACCTGGCTGCCCGAACCATACATCACCACTGAAGTACCTGATTCGCCAACCATAGAATACGGCCTGCTTTTTTTGTTGGAACGATTGAACCCCGTTGAACGGGCTGTTTTTATTTTACGCGAAAGCTTTAATGAAGAATACAGTTACATTGCTGAGCTCACCGGGCTCAGTATAGATAATTGCCGGCAAACCCTGCACCGCACGTATGATAAACTGGGCCGCAGTCCGAAGCTGCCGGTTGATGCAGAAAAACATCAGGCATTGATTGAAGCTTTTCTGGTATCCTTGGTAAACCAGGACCGGTCCTCTTTGGAACAGATCCTTCGCCGTGATATCGAGCTCTTTGGCGATGGCGGTGGCAAACGCAGCGCAGCGCTTAAACCCATCTTCGGTTTTGAAAAAGTGCAGAAGTTCTTATTGGGCGTCATGCAGCTTCCCGAAAACCAGGGCGATGTATTTGAAGTGCAGCCAGCCTTTATAAACGGAGTACCAGCGGTGCTGCTACTCCGTAAGGCTGATAAAGTATTGGACTCCATGCAGTATTTTATATTTGATGAAACCGCTATTAGCCGGATCCTGTTTGTTCGCAATCCGGATAAACTGCAATTACGCCCGGCGCATTTTGGCAATATCACATAACATGTCTGAGTGAACGTTCAATCCGATGTTCCCGATGTTGTAATAAAATTCGGTAGCCGTTATCCAAACGATCTCACAAATGCTACGTTCATCATAATATGTTGCCAGCTTATCAAACAACTCTTTTTCCATTTTACGGTCGCGGGTCAGCCTCGTCACAAAATCCAGTAACGCTTTTTCTTTTTCGGTAAAACGACTGCTTGTTTGATAGTTAGCCAGTTCATCGAATTTGGCCTGGTTCATGCTGGCGGCGATGGTTTTTGAGCGGCCGATATCAATACAAAAAAGGCAAACATTTATTTCTGCTACTTTCTGACGCACCAGCATCACTTCCTCCGCTGGCAATTGTAATTTATTATCCAGCTGATTAATTTTTCCGGAGAAGGCGCCAAAGCTAAGGGGCATGCGGGCTGCCATTACTTTTAAGGGCGTCATTACCTTGCCAAATTTCTTTTTGGAATAGAAATACAACAATTTCCACAACAGGCCTTTAGGCTTTTCAATGGGGGTAAGAAACGGTAGATCCATATCTGTAAGGTTTTGTTCTTACCTATGATCCGGCAGCGCTTGTTTTGTGACAAGGTGGGCGAAATTTATTTTAAACTCCTTTTTAGCCGTACCATTTGCAGGGTAAGAGTAAGTGTATACGCCGGTTTCAGGACAGATCAGGATGAGCGAAAGGAATTATTCGAATAATTTTTGCCGGAATCGTTTATTATGATACGTATAACTAAGCTTGCCATTCTGCTCCTGGTTGTTCTTGCCATACATGGAAATGTAATTGCCCAGGACCTATTCCCCGATGGAACCCCCATTCCCGATTGGTTCAAACAAAACACACCCGCCGGGCTGAATAAACTGGGAAAACAGTACCGCATAACAGACTTTAACGTAAAAAACGACAGCACGGTTATTCAAACGACAAACATACAGGCTGTCATAGATAAAGCCGCTGCCAGCGGCGGGGGCGTAGTGGTTATTCCCAAAGGCACCTTCCTGAGCGGTTCGCTTTTTTTCAAACAGGGTACGCACCTGTATCTGGAAAGCGGCGCTAAACTAAAAGGCAGCGATGATATCACCAATTTTCCTTTAGTGATGACCCGCATGGAAGGGCAAACACTCAAATACTTTGCAGCATTAGTGAATGCAGATGGGCTGGATGGATTTACGATCGCCGGCAAAGGCACCATAGATGGTAACGGTTTGCGTTACTGGAAAGCGTTTTGGTTACGGCGTGAGTTCAATCCCAAATGCACCAATATGGATGAAATGCGGCCAAGGCTGCTCTATGTGTCCAACAGCAAAAATGTGCAGGTATCGGGAATAACCTGTATGAACTCGCCCTTCTGGACAACTCACTTTTATAAATGTGAAAATGTAAAGCTGCTGGGGCTCACCATCTTTTCGCCCAAGGCACCGGTACGGGCGCCCAGTACCGATGCCTGTGACATCGATGGCTGTAAAAATTTCCTTATCAAAAATTGTTATTTGTCGGTAAACGATGATGCCGTGGCGCTCAAAGGCGGTAAAGGGCCGCTGGCCGATAAAGACCCCAACAATGCCACCAATGAGAACATCATCATTGAAGATTGTACATATGGGTTCTGTCACGGCGTATTAACCCTGGGAAGCGAGTCCATTCATGACCGCAATATAATTTTGCGCCGGCTTAAAATAACCAATGCCGAGCGTTTGCTGTGGCTTAAAATGCGTCCCGATACGCCACAGGAATATGAATATGTGCTGGTAGAAGATATTGAAGGCACCGACATCGGAAACTTTTTGTTTGTTCGCCCCTGGACGCAGTTCTTCGATCTTAAAGGGGAGAAAGCTTCCAAAGATTCCTGGAGCCGCCACATCACCATGCGGAATATTGAGCTTGACTGCACCAACTTCTTTAATGTAGGGGTTGCGGAGAACCGTAGCAACGAAAATGCGTTCAATTATAAGCTGGCCGACTTCACCTTTGAAAATCTAAACATCACCGCAAAGGATAATTTGAAAATTGATACTTCGATCATTGAGAACTTCAAATTGAAGAATGTGGTGGTAAACGGAAAGAAAGCGTTTTGATTACGACGCATCACATTTTTGAATGAGTTTGTGAACGATCTCTTCCGGCGTTAATACATAATCGGGGTGATCATTTGCTATAAGTCCCTGCGGCAAATAGGGAAATTCAGCAGTGATGGGGTCCTGCGCAATCACTATGCCTTTTTGATCTTCAATTGCCATGGCGCCTTTAATGCCATCACCGCCCCCGCCTGAAAGAATGATGCCAATAGCCTGGTCGCGGGCATCTTCAGCCAGCGAGATAAAAAAGTGATCGATGGCCTTGTTGACCTTTTCATCTTCGGGCCGTGGTTGCAATGTAAATCGGCCTTCTTTAACTGCCAAGAGTTTTCCTTCAGGCAATGTATAAATACATCCTGATTGCAGTTCAAGTCCTGCCTGTATTCTATGTACAGGTCTTTCAACCGTTCTTTCCAGTATTTCATCGAGCCGGCTCCGTTGATGCGGATACAGGTGCGGAACGATCACAAAGGCTGCAGCCAGCTCTTTGGGAAGCATCTTTAAAATAATACTCAGGGGCGATAATCCCCCGGCAGAAAGGCCAAAGGCCACCACTTTAAATGGGTAATGCATGGGTTAATACTTACGACTTCTTTTTGGCCATAAATTTATATACCAGGCCCGCGATCAACCCGGCACTTACATACAGCGCTATGGTAAGTATTTTGGTTTTAGTGGTTTCACCACTGTATTGTTGGTTCAACCCCATTTTGCCTGGCAAGCCAATGGCTCCTATGCCAGCCAGTGCACCAATGATTACGCCGGTAGTTATACTGTTACCGGGCGTTAATCCCACCAATGAGTAGTAACTGGTATTGGCGGCAAGATCGCCAGCCAGGGTATTTTTATACAGCTTGTCTTTTGAGGGAACATACAACCCCGCTTTGTCCATCGTTTTCTCCAGGGCCTGCATGCCCAATTTGTCCATGCGTGGGGCGTGTGACACCTTGTTTTTTATTACCTGATGCAATAAGGTCAATGCAACGGAGCCTGCCAGGCCACTTGTAACTGATTCCAGTTTTTTCATATGCCACTTTCTGATATCACAACAAAAACCAGACCCGTGACCGCAACTTTTACAGATCTATGCGCAAAAGGCTTTGAGATCGTTCGTATTTCTACGGATAATAAATCGTTGCCGGATGCGTTTGGTATTGTTGGCTCCTGCCAGATAAAGAGGGGCGGTTATTAGAACAGATCATTGGCTTTACGGATGAAACAACTTTCCGGAAAATACTTAGCAACTACGGACTATGACCAAAAGTGTATTAATAACGATTGTTTGGGTGACTTTACAGTCTTTTACCGGGCCGCCCAATGAGCAACAACGCATCCTGATGCAGGTTGGGGCTGTGATTGAACAAAGGCATTACCTGCAACCGGTGATCGACGACCATTTTTCGGAAGGCGTATGGACTGCCCACCTGAAATCACTTGATAACAGAAAATATATCTTCCTCGAAGAAGACATCCGGCAGTTGGCTGCCTATAAACGTTCGCTTGATGATGAATTGCATGGCGATAGCATCCAGTTCTTTCCGGCCGTTACCAGTTTATATGCAAAAAGGTACAATGAGGCCGCCGCCATCTACAGAAAGTTGTTAGCACAGCCATTTATTTTTAATGACCGGGATAGTATTTTTACTGATCTGGAACCTGGGGAATTTCCTGCGAGTGAAACAGTGCGTGTGCAACGATGGGTGAACTACCTGAAGCAAATTGTACTGGATAAATTAACCGGTCTGCAGGAGCAACGCGCCCAAAGTAAACCCGGCAATCCCTACCACGGTAAAACAGATAAACAGCTGGAGCAAACCGCCCGCGAAAGCCTGTTGAAACAATTGGACAGAAAGCTGAGCCGGTATTTTGCGCAGGATC